>NZ_JBHTLQ010000011.1:0-92795 GCF_042679085.1 Phenylobacterium conjunctum
AGGTCGGGCGCATCGCCGGCCGACAGGGCCGCGGCCATGCCGCCCTGGGCCCAGGCCGAGGAGCAGCCGGCGTTGAGCGGCGCGCCGCTCAGCAGCAGGACCTTGCGCGGCGCTGCGGCCAGGGCCGCCGACAGGCCGGCTAACCCTGCGCCGACGATCAGGACGCCGTCGTGGTGGATGCGGTCCATGGGACCCTCCTTATCCGGGCCGATCTCAGATCAGCTCGACGGCGACGTGGTGGCGGGCCTTGACCAGGTCGTAGCGGGCCGGGACCGCCGGGGGCGGCAGGTCGACCATGCGCTGGACGGCCAGGCGGGCGCGCTCGGCGATGTCGGCGTCGACCGTCACCTCGTAGCGGTCATGCACCAGCGCCTCGTAGATGTTCTCCAGGCTGATCCGCTTCATGTGCGGGCACAGGTTGCAGGGTCGGACGAACTCGGTCTCCAGGGCGTCGGCGGCGACATTGTCGGCCATCGAACACTCGGTGATCAGCACCACCTGCTTGGGCTTGCGCTGCAGGACATAGTCGTTCATCGCCGCGGTGGAGCCGGCGAAGTCGGACACCTCCAGCACCTCGGCCGGGCACTCGGGGTGGGCCAGGACCTCGGCGCCCGGATAGGCGGCCTTGATCTCCAGGATGTCGGCGGCGGTGAAGCGCTCATGCACCTCGCAACGGCCCTTCCTGGCGATGATGCCGACCTCGGTCTGGCGGGCGACGTTGCGGGCCAGGAACTCGTCGGGGATCAGGATGACCCGGTCGACGCCCCACTGGCGCGCGGCTTCCTCCACCACCTGCACGGCGTTTGCGGATGTGCAGCAGATGTCGGTCTCGGCCTTCACGTCGGCGGTGGTGTTCACATAGGTGACCACCGGCAGGCCCGGATAGCGCTGCTTGATCAGCCGCACATCGGCGCCGGTGATCGAGGAGGCCAGCGAACAGCCGGCCTGCAGGTCGGGGATCAGCACGCGCTTTTCCGGCGACAGGATCTTGGAGGTCTCGGCCATGAAGTGGACACCGGCCTGGATGATCACCGCGGCGTCCGAGCGCGCGGCCTCCTTGGCCAGGCCCAGGCTGTCGCCGACATAGTCGCCCACGCCGTGGAAGATATCCGGCGTCATGTAGTTGTGGGCCAGGATGACAGCGTTCTTCTGCTGCTTCAGCCGATTGATCTCGGCGATCAGCGGGGCCTTGGCGCGCCATTCCATGGGGGTGACGTGATGCTTGACCTTCTCCCAGGCGGGGAGGGTGGCGCGTTCCACCTCAGGGGTGAAATCGAACTGGAAACCATCGGCCATCGGCGCCTCCTTATGCTCACAGTGAGCATTTCACCGACCAAAAAAACCGCCGCGGGGGGTCTCAGGGGCCCGTCGGCGTCTCGGATATGCTCAAAGAGAGCAAAACCGATGATGGAGATATAGCTCCCTTCACTACCGGCGCCAAGGGTGGCGTGTGACAGAAATTCTAGAGGGGTCTGGGCGACGGGCTGATCAGGTCGGCGATGGCCTTGGCCAGGGCGTCGCCGCTGAACGGCTTGCGCAGCAGCGGCCAGGGCGCGCCTTCGGCGGCGGCCAGGGTGTCGCCGGTATAGCCTGAGGCCAATAGCACCGGCAGGCCGGGGCGCAGCTCCACCGCCCGGCGGGCCAGGTCGACCCCGGTGCGTCCGCCCGGCATGATCAGGTCGGTCAGCAGCAGGCCGATCTCCAGGCCGGCCTCCAGGTGGCCCTCGGCGGCCCCGACCCCGTCGGCGTGGGTGACGTGGTGGCCCTGCTCTTCCAAGAGGGCCGCGACCATGGCGGCCACCTCGGCGTCGTCCTCCACCAGCAGCACCCGCAGCCCGGGGGATGAGGCGGTCGCGACAGGCTCCTGTACGGCTTCCGAGGGCAGGGCTTCCGACAGGGGCAGGTGCAGGCGCACCGAGGCGCCCTTGCCCGGCGCGGAATCCAGGGTCACGCCGCCGCCGCTCTGGCGGGCGAAGCCATAGACCTGGGACAGGCCCAGGCCGGTGCCCTTGCCCACGCCCTTGGTGGTGAAGAAGGGCTCGAAGACGTGGGCCATGGTCTCAGCGTCCATGCCGACGCCGGTGTCGTGGACGCACACGCGGACATATCGGCCCGGCGGGATCTCCGGTGGACCGTCCAGGTCAATGCGGCAGACGTCGGTCTCCACCCGGATCGCGCCACCGTGGTTGACGGCGTCGCGGGCGTTGACCACCAGGTTCATCAGGGCCGCCTGCAGCTGGCCCGGATCAATCATGGCGACAGCCTCTGCGGCATTGGGCGCGAAGGTCAGGTTCACGGCTTCGCCGACGGCGCGGCGCAGCAGCGGCTCGGCGTCGAGCACGGCGGCGTCGACCTTGACCGGCTCGGGCTTCAGGGTCTGGCGGCGGGAGAAGGCCAGCAGCTGCTGGGTCAGGCGCTCGCCGCGCCGTGCCGCGCCCAGGGCGGCGTCGATCATGTCCCCGCGCCGCGCGGTGTCGTCGGGACGGCGCTGCATCATGTCCAGGGCGCCGATGATCACCGTCAGCAGGTTGTTGAAATCGTGCGCCACGCCGCCGGTGAGCTGGCCGACCGCCTCCAGCCGTTGGGCGTGGCTGAGCGCCGCCTCGGCCTTGTCGCGCTCATCCAGGGCCTCGCGGACGCGGGTCTCCAGAAGCTCGTTGATCCGCTTGAGATCCGCCTCGGCCTGCTTGGCGTCGGTGATGTCGTAGCCGATGCCGATAAAGCCCAGGAACTCGCCGTCCGGACCCCGGCGCGGCTGGGACACCGAACGCACCCACCGCCACGCCCCGTCGGCCCTCAGATAGCGGGCCTCGAGCACGAACATCTGGCGGGAGGTCTCGCCGGCCATCTGTTCGGCCAGGATGCGGTCCAGGTCGTCCGGGTGCAGCCGCAGCCGCCAGTCGAAATTGATCGCCTGCTCATATGGCGCGCCGAGGAACTCCACATAGGCGCGGTTGGCGAACTCGCGCCGGCCGCCGGGCAGCGAGACCCACATGAGGATCGGGGCGCTGTCGGCCAGGGCGCGGAAGCGGGCCTCGCTCTCCTGCACCAGCTCGAAGGCCCGGCGGCGGTCGGTGATGTCGATGTTCACGCCCAGCGCCCGCAGCGGGCGGCCGTCGGGCGCGCGCAGGGTGTCGCCGCGCGACAGCAACCAGCGGGTATGGCCGTCGGCGCCCAGGACCCGGAACTCAAGGTCCTCGATGCGGCCGCTGCGGATCTCGGCCAGGGCCTGGCGCAGCCTCGCATGGTCGTCCGGGTGGGCCGAGGCGATGATCGCGGCGTAGCTGGGTGGGGTCGCCGGATCGAGCGCCAGGTTGCGATAGACCATCGGCGACCAGAAGACTTCGTCGGTCTCCAGATCCCAGTCCCAAAGACCCACCCCGCCGACCTCCTGGGCGAGGCGCAGGCGGGCCTCGGCCTCCACCAGGGCCTGGCGCGCGCTCTTCTGGTCGCTGTGGGCTTCGTCGAGACGCAGCACCGTCTCGCGCAGGGCTGAAGAGACCATCACGGTGGTGGCCCCTGAGATCGCAAAGACTATGAAAATCCCGGCGAAGGAGACCTCGTTGGGAAAGGTCGACTGGGTCAAGAGGCCCAGGCCCAGGGAGACGATCAGCGAGGCCCAGCCCCAGCGGGCGCCGCCGAACAGGGTGGCCAGGATATAGGCGGGGAAATAGGTCGCCGAGATGCCGGCGGCGTTGGGCCAGCCCAGGAACAGCCCGCGCGTCGCGATGGCGACCATAAGGGCCAGGGTCGTGACCACGAACGCCTGCCAGGCCGGTGGCGACCTGCGGGTGACGAGCCGAATGGGCTGCTTCACCGTACTGTTGACTCCCCAGCCGTCCGTCCTGAAGGCGAGGCCAAGGAATAGACCCCTGGCGGGCGGGCGCAACTGCGGATATCGCAGGACGGCCCTTGCGGGCGCCGCCTTCATACGGTCGCAAGCCTGGGCCAAGACCTTGAAATGATAAGCAGCCCGGCGCCAGGCCAACCTTGATCCCGACGCGACACCTCAGCCTGTGGGCGGTGGGACTCAGCCTGCTGCTCAGCGCCTGCGCCAGCGCCTATCTGCCCTGGCGTTCCGGCCATGGGCCGGGCGTGGCCTCCATCGCCCAGACCTTTTCGGACGCCGGCCTGAAGCGTCTGACCGCGGACATGGACCCGGCCATGCTGGCCCTGGCGCGGCGACACGATCCGGTGCGCCGGGCGGACCTGTGGGGGCGGCCGCTGGGCTGGGCCAGCCTGAATGTCGATGCGCCGCCCGACCTCGGCTTCGGAACCGCCACCGACCAGACGGCGATGGAGATCAACGCCCTGCGGCCGTTCGCCAAGGGGCCGATCCTGCCGATGCGGCCCTTCGTGCTCGACACCGGCGCCGCCGACCGTGACCGGGCCCTGACCTGCCTGACCCAGGCGGTCTATTACGAAAGCGCCCGTGAGCCTGAACTCGGCCAGGAGGCGGTGGCCCAGGTCGTGCTCAACCGGCTGCGGCATCCGGCCTATCCGAAGTCGGTGTGTGGCGTGGTCTACCAGGGGGCGGCGCGCCAGACCGGCTGCCAGTTCACCTTCACCTGCGACGGGTCGCTGACCCAGGTCCCCGAGGCCGGGCTGTGGGCGCAGGCGCGGACCGTGGCGGAGCGGGCCCTGGCGGGATTTGTGACCAAGGAGGTCGGCTCGGCCACCCATTATCACGCGGTCTATGTGGCGCCGTACTGGGCGCCGACCCTGGTCAAGATGAAGCAGATCGGGGCGCACATCTTCTATCGCTGGACCGGGCCCTGGGGTGAACCTGCCGCTTTCACTGGCCGCTATGCCGGGGGCGAGGACCAGCTGAGCTTCGATATCCTCAGCGGCTGGGACAAGCGCACCCAGGGCGCCGCGCCGCCCGCCGAGCTGGCGGTCGCCCCGCCGCCGAGGGTGGTGACCCTGACCCTGGAGGGCGAGAGCCGCACCTATTCGGTGGCCGAGCCTGGCGGTCTGACGCCGGGCGGGTCCGGCATGCTCTATGCGCCGCGCCGCAAACCTACGGCCGAGGAGATCCGGCGCATCAACGAGAGCCTCGCCAAGATGGAGGCCGAGCAGGCCGCTCCGGCCAGGCCTAACCCTTGAAGGCGTCCGGATAGGCGACCGCGAGCGGCGCGTCGAAGGCGCCGTCCTGCAGGGCCAGGGCCATGAAGGCCGGGCTCTTGGAATAGGGCGAGGCGACCTTCAGCGCGGCCTCGCGGCTGAATCCGAAGCGCGGATAGTAGTCGACATGGCCCAGCACCAGGACGCCGTGGGCGCCGAACTCCTTGGCCATCTCCGTGCCCGCGGTGACCAGCCGCGAGCCAAGGCCTGTCCGCTGTAGGCCGGGGCGCACGCTCATCGGCGCGAGGGCGGCGTAGAGGTTCACGCTGTCGGCCCAGAGGCGCGAGAAGGCGATGTGGCCGCAGATCTCGCCCTCGGTCTCCCAGACCAGTTCGAACAGCATGTCGCCGTCGGCCCGCAGGGTCGCGACAATGCGGCTCTCATCCGGCCCGCCGAAGGCGTCGTCGTTGATCTGGGCGATGGCGGCGTGGTCGGCGGGGCGGGCGAGACGGATCATGCCGCCAGCTTAGCGGGGCTTCAGGCCAGAGGAAGCCGGATCTCGGTCATCAGGGCCTCAGGCGCGGTCCGCCGTGGGTCGTTGAGATTGACCTCGATGCAGGGGGCGTGGGCCGGGCTGTGCGGGCTGGCGGTCAGCCAGGCGAACAGGGCGTCGTAGGACTGGCCGAGGGTCGCATAGGGCCCCCGGTGCAGCAGCACAGCGTAGCGGCCGGCCTGGATGTCGAAGGTCTCGACCGCGCCGTCGACCTGGAAGTCGGGCTCGATGGTCAGCCCGGCCAGGGCGATCTGCTCGGCGGGCGGCGTCGTCGCCATGTCCGACAGATAGACCGCAACGCCCAGGTGCTCGCCCCCGGCCAGGCCGCGCGGCCCGGCCCAGGCCATCAGGCGGTCGAAGGCCTCGCCGATTTCGGGGGCGGGACCCTTGTGGGTGACGCAGGCGATACGCAGGGGCGGGCAGTCGCGGATGTCGACAGTCATGGCGGTATCCTGGGGGTGGCGGCGTCGGCTGCGGAAGGCGGCGGGCGTCTGGCCGTAGGCGGCGCGGAAGGCGCGCGTGAAGGCGGGAACCGAACCGTATCCTGCCGCCTGGGCGATGCGCCGGATCGGGGCCTCGCTGCGGGCCAGGGCCATGGAGGCGCGCTGCAGCCGCAGGCGCGCGACCGTCTCGGCCACGGTCTCGCCCAGCACCGCGCGATAGATGCGATGGAAGTGATAGGGCGAGAAACAGGCGATCTCGGCCAGCACGCCGAGGTCGAGATCCTCGTCCAGATGGGCCCAGATATGGGCGGCCACCCTGTCCAGGCGTCGGGCGTAGTCCCGGGCGGTGTGCGGTCGGTTCATGACCGGACCCTAGCCCGCCCGGGCTTGATCGCGCTTGCGGACTATTCGGCCGCCATCAGCACCGGCGCGGTCTGGGGCCCGCGGATCAGCTTGCCGGGCATTTCCCCGGTGGCCTCGCCGTTCTCGAAGGTGACCACGCCTGAGACGATGGTGGCGACATAGCCCTCGGCCCTTTGGATCAGGCGGCGGCCGTTGGCCGGCAGGTCAAAGACCATTTCCGGCGCGCGGATCGAAAGCTTATCAAAATCAATGATGTTGACGTCCGCCTTCATGCCGGGCGCGAGCACGCCGCGGTCGTTCAGGCCGTAAAGCCGGGCGGTGTCGCGGGTTTGCTTGGCGACGATCTGCTCCAGGGGGAAGCGCTCGCCGCGCACGCGGTCGCGGACCCAGTAGGAGAGCATGTAGGTGGGGAAGCTGGCGTCGCAGATCACCCCGCAGTGGGCGCCGCCGTCCGACAGGCTGAGCACCGTCGCCGGGTCCTTCATCATCTCGACGATGTGCTCGAAGTCGAAGCGGGCGTAGTTCAGGAGCGGCAGGTAGATGTAACCCTGGCCGTCGTTCTCCATCAGCATGTCGTAGATGACCGCCTCCGGCGCGCGGCCCGTGCGGGCGGCCTCTGCGGCGATGGAGTCTTCGGCGCGGGGCTCGTAGTCGAGGCGGCCGTCGCGCTCCAGGCGGAACATCTTGTCGAAGCCGTGGAAGAAGGCCGCGCCCAGGCGCTCGGCCGGCCCCTCGGGCTCGCTGATGATCGCCTCGCGGACGGCTGGGTCCTTCAGGTGCTGCAGGCGCTCGGCGAAAGGCAGGTGAGCGATGGCGCGGTAGGCGGTCTTGCGCATAAACGGATGCACGGTGGACTGCCAGCCAAGCACCAGGCCGGTGGGGCGGCAGGCGATGGCGGCGGTGATGTCGGCGCCGTCCTGGCGCGCCTCCGCGGTCAAGGCCAGCATGTCGCGCCACTTGTCCGGCTGCACCGGCGACTGCAGCAGGCTGTAGGCCACCGGCAGGCCGGTTTCCTTGGCGAAGGTCCGCATCCAGGCGAACTCATCCTCCGGAATGGTCATGTCCGAGGCCAGCTCGAACACCCCGTGGCCGGCCTCGCCCAGGGCGCGACCGATGGCGATCATCTCGTCAGCGCCGGCGAAGGTGCCGGGAATGACCTCGCCGTCGCGGGTGCGGTGCAGGGCGGTGCGCGAGGTGGAGAAGCCCAGGGCTCCGGCCTCCACCGCCTCGCGGGTGATGCGGGCCATCTCGGCGATCTCTTCGGGCGTAGCGACGTCATTGGCCGCGCCGCGCTGGTCCATGACATAGGCGCGGATCGCGCTGTGTGGCGCCTGCGCCGCGACGTCGAGCACGCGGGGGCGGCGGTCCAGGCTGTCGAGATATTCGGGGAAGGTCTCCCAGTCCCACTTGATACCCTCGGCCAGGGCGGCGCCGGGGATGTCCTCCACCGCCTCCATCACGCTGATCAGCCAGTCGTGGCGGTCGGGGCGCGCCGGGGCGAAGCCGACGCCGCAATTGCCCATGACCACGGTGGTGACCCCGTGCCAGCAGGACGGCGAGAGGTAGGAGTCCCAGGTCACTTGGCCGTCATAGTGGGTGTGAATGTCGACCCAGCCGGGGGTGACGAGCAGGCCGGTGGCGTCGATCTCGCGGGCGCCCTTCTCCGGCACGAAGCCGACCTTGGCGATCTTGCCGTCCTTGATGGCTACATCGGCCTTGCGCTTCGCAGCGCCGGTCCCGTCCACGACCTCGCCGCCACGGATCACCAGATCAAACATCGGTCGTCCTCCCGGTATGTTTTGCCGGAAGTCTAAACCTCAACGGGCGGGTCGCAATGGCGCCCTTAGGTCAAGATCAGCCGGCTTTCGCGACGATCTCCGCCAGGGCGGCGTTGAGCCGCGTCTGCCAGCCGCGCCCGCCGGCCTTGAAGTGCTCGACGATGTCCTGGTCCAGGCGGATCTTCACCGCCACCTTGGGGCGCTCGGCCTTGGGGCGTCCGCGCAGGGCCTTGAACACCTCCTGAAGCTCCGGCGGCGCGGTCTCCGCCGTCCAGGCCTTGGCGAACATTTCCTCGGTCCATTCGGGATTGTCGGGGTCGTCCAGATCCGGCTCGGGAAGCGCCGCGAGCCGAGCCTCAATCTCTCTCTTCGACGACATGACGACGATACTCTCTCAGATGGGCCCGGCGCAGGCTTATGGCTCGCATGACGCCCGGCCGGGGAAGGGTGTAGGCCAATGAATGAGGTAACCCATCCAAAAGGCCAAAGCTCAGAAACCGGACATCAACAAAGCGCGTGTCCCTAAAGGACGTCTTCACATCAAATTCCGCGGCCCGCGCCAAAGACACGCCATGCTTGGCCAAGTTCGCGGCGTCTTTGCGGGGATCGAACTCGATCTCCATTTTTGTACCCCCAGAAAGTCGGCTTAGCAACCGGCTTCCGGGTAAATGTTCTTGATTTGTTCTTATAGGTCAAGCCCGCCGACGCGCGGCGGGCTGTAGGGGCGGTCAGTCCCCGATCACCCACTCCACGTCGGCGCCCAGGGCGTTGAGGTTCTCGACGAACTTCGGGTGGGCGCGCTTGATCGGGGCGGCGTTGAGGATGGTCGACTGGCCTTCGATGCTGGCGGCCAGCATGAACAGGGCGATGGCGACGCGGATGATGTAGGGGCTCTCCACCGTCGCCGGCATCAGCGGCTTGCCGCCATAGGTGATCAGACGGTGTGGGTCGCACAGCACCGCGTGGGCGCCGAACTTGCCCAGCTCCTGGGTCCAGCCCAGCGCGCCCTCATAGACCTTGTTCCAGAACATCACCGAGCCTTCGGCCCGCACGCCCAGGGCCACGAAGATCGGCAGCAGGTCGGCGGGGACATAGGGCCAGGGCGCGGCCTCGACCTTGGTCAGGATGTTGGAGGTGAAGGGCTCGCGGACCTTAAGCGCCCCGTCGATGCGGGCGCTGGACCAGCCGTCCTTGTGGGTCACCTCGACGCCGAACTTGGCGAAGGTGCGGTCGAGCAGCGGGAACTGTTCCACCGCGCCGTTCTTGACGCTGACCTCGCCGCCGGTGATGGCGCCCATGGCCAGGAAGGTGGCGACCTCGTGGAAGTCGTCGGCGAAGGTGAACTCGGTCCCCGACAGTTTGTCGACGCCCTCAAGGGTCAGGCGGGAACCACCGACGCCGGAGACGTCCGCCCCCATCAGGGCGAGGAAGGCGCAGAACTCCTGGACGTGCGGCTCGCAGGCGGCGTTGGTCAGTTGGGACCGGCCGCGGGCGGTGGCGGCGCACAGGGCGAAGTTCTCGGTGGTGGTCACCGAGGCGTAGTCCAGCCAGTGGTCGGCGGCGTGGAAGCCCTTGGGCGTCGAGATATAGAGCGCCTCGGGCGTACGCCGGACCTCGGCCCCGAAGGTCTGGAAGACCTCGATATGCGGGTCGATCTCGCGGGCGCCCAGGGTGCAGCCGGTGGCGTCCTCCTCGATGGAGGCCGCGCCGAACCGGTGCAGCAGCGGCGGGATCAGCATCAGGGTCGAGCGCATGCCCAGCGGTAGGTGCGCGGCCTTCGGGTTCAGGCCCTCGCCGTGGCGCAGCTTCAGCGTGCCGGTGGCGTAGTCCATGTCCACCGTGGAGCCGAGATTGCCGAAGAACTCCAGGATCTTGCGGACATCGGTGATGTCCGGCACCCGGTGCAGGGTGACCGGCTGGTCGGTCAGCAAGGTGGCGCAGAGCACCGGCAGGACGGCGTTCTTGTTCGCCGACGGGGAAATGGCGCCGCGAAGCGGGCGGCCGCCCCGCACGATCAGGTTGGTCATAGGCTGCGGCCTCGTCGGGCTCGAAGAACGGGGGATGGGCCGGCCCCGAGGAGGGCCGGCTTCCGCTAGGGAGATATCAGGCCGTAGGCCGGCTCACCAGACGCCGATCTTGTTGGCGTCGGCGTGGCTGATCGGATGGTGCTCGCGCGCGTGGTCTTCCTCGGCCAGCAGGCGCACGGCTTCCAGGGCGGCCATGCAGCCCATCCCGGCGGCCGTGACCGCCTGGCGATAGACGTCGTCGGTGACGTCGCCGGCGGCGAACACGCCGGGAATGGCGGTCGAGGCTGTGCCCGGAGTCACGTGCAGATAGCCGGCGGAATCCATCTCCAGCTGGTCCTTGAACAGCTCGGAGGAGGGGGCGTGGCCGATGGCGACGAACAGGCCGTCGCAGGGTATCTCGCGAGTCTCGCCGGTGTCGGCGTGAGCGAGCTTCAGGCCGGTGACGCCGAGCGGGTCCGTGGCGCCCAGCACCTCTTCCACCGCATGGTTCCAGATGATCTCGATCTTCGGGTGCTTGAAGGCGCGCTCCTGCAGGATGCGCTCGGCCCGGAACTCGTCGCGGCGATGGACGATGGTGACCTTGGAGGCGAAGTTGGTGAGGAACAGGGCCTCTTCGACGGCGGTGTTGCCGCCGCCCACCACCACGACCTCCTTGCCGCGGTAGAAGAAGCCGTCGCAGGTGGCGCAGGCCGAGACGCCGAAGCCCTGGAACTTTTGCTCCGAGGGCAGGCCCAGCCACTTGGCCTGGGCGCCGGTGGCGATGATCAGGGTCTCCGCCAGCCACACCTCGCCGCTGTCGCATTCCAGGCGGAAGGGGCGCTGGGACAGGTCGGCCTTGATGACAATGTCATTGATCAGCTGGGCGCCCACGTGCTCGGCCTGGGCGCGCATCTGGTCCATGAGCCAGGGGCCCTGGATGACGTCGGCGAAGCCAGGATAGTTCTCCACGTCGGTGGTGATGGTCAGCTGGCCGCCGGGCTGGAGGCCGGCGATCAGAACCGGCTGCAGCAGGGCGCGCGCGGCGTAGATGGCGGCGGTGTAGCCGGCCGGGCCTGAACCCAGGATCAGGCAGCGGGTGGAGCGGGGGGTCTGTTCAGCCATGGCTGCTATTTAGGTGAGATTCCGCCCGCGCGCATCGGGGCAGTGGCCGCAGATCGTCTGAGGCGTCCATGAGCTGCGCTGGGATGGACCGCTGTCCCATGCTATGGAGGCTCCATGAGCGAACTTCTGGCGCGCATCACGATTGAGCCCGGGAAGAACGGTGGCCGGCCGAGCATTCGGGGCCTGCGGGTCCGCGTGCAGGATATTCTCGAGCTCCTTGCGGCCGGCCAGTCTCACGAGGCGATCCTTGGGGACTACCCGTATCTGGAAGCCGACGATATCCGAGCGGCTCTCGCCTATGCTGCGGCCCACGCCGCAGGAACGGCGGTCGTCGCAGCGTGAAGCTGCTGGTCGACGCCCAACTTCCCCCGAGGTTGGCGGAGTGGTTGCGGGATCAAGGACATGAGGCCATCCACGTTTCGGAGATCGGGCTACTCAGCGCTGATGACCGGACGATCTGGCGTGAAGCCCGAACGCGCGGGCTGGTGCTTCTCACAAAGGACCGGGACTTCGCCGACTGGGCTATCGCCTCATCTGGCCCTCCTCAGGTGGTGTGGCTGCGTCTTGGCAATGTCGGGAACACAGCGCTGATTGAGCGGCTGTCGCCATGGTTGCCTGAAATCGAAGAAGCGCTGGCGGCTGGCGCTCGCGTTGTTGAGTCGGGACGTCCCTAGGGCCGCTTCCGCTTCGCTGCCTTGCGGGCGGCTTCGGCGTCGTCTTCGCGCACCCGGCGCTCGACGATGGCGCGGACGAGATCCTCGGGCAGGGGCTTGTCCGGCGTGAAGCGGATCGTGCCCTTGCTGATGTCATAGCCGGCCAGTTCGGCCTGCTGTTCCGGGGTCAGGCCATGGGGGTAAAGGGCGCAGTGCTTCTTGGCCGCGCCCATCCAGACCAGGACGCCGTGCCGGCGGAAGCCCGGCATGCCATAACTGATGCACTCCTCAGCCCCGGGGGCGGCGGCCAGGATCTGGCGGCGCAAGGCTTCCAGCGCCGCGCGCTGGTCGGCGGGCAGGGGCGCGAGATAGTCATCGATGGTCTTGGCGGTCATGCGGGGCCTCGTCCTGGACATCTAGCCCAGGACGTTGCCGCGTGTCCGTTCCCGACAGGTCAGGCGGCGAGCACGGCCGGGGCCGAGACCTGCAGGGCCTGGGCGAGGTCCAGGGTCAGGGCCGCGTGGCGCGCGGCGACATCCTGCTCTTCCCAGCGCGGGGCGACGAAGGCGGCGCCTTCGCTGCGGGTCAGGGCCTTGCGCAAGTGGGTGAGCTTGCGGGCCGCATCCAGGCTGAGGATGTCCCAGCGCGGCTCCATGCGGATGGCCAGGGTCTCGCCGAGCGACAGGCCGGCGCCGCCGAAGCCGGCCATCAGCCGGTGGATTTCGCGCCGCAGGTCGGTGTCGCGGGTCTCGGTCAGGCACTCGGCCGCCAGCAGAACCTGGCCGCGCGTCTCATAGAGGCGCAGTCGAGTGACCGCGCCCTGGGCCGTGAAGTTGCGCACCTCCAGCGGCGGATGGCCGGCGTAGCGGACCTTCAGGATGTAGGTGACCAGGCTGTGGGCCTCGGGCTTGGGCGCCTCGAGGTCGAAGGGTTTGAAGAGGGGGCGCGGATCGGCGGCCCACACCACCACCTCGTCGGCGCCTCGGCCCGCAAGGGCGGCGTGAGGGCTGACGAAGGAGGGCGCAGTGAGGGTGACGCCCAGGCGGACCAGGGCCTGGCGCAGGCGCATGAAGAACGGACCCAGGCCATCCTTCGGCGTCGAGGCGCCCAGGCTCTGCAGCCGGCCCCACAGGGGCGCGGGGATGCCGTAGAGGGCGTCATGGTTGGTGTCGGCGCGCTTCAGGCCGGCGATCTCGACGATCTCCGGGCCGACCGGAAAGACGCGGCTGACGCCGATGGCGGCGGCGGTGTCGGCGTGAACCTCGTCCAGCCAGGCGCCCAGCCGCCACTGGCAGATGCGCGACAGGGCCTGGGCGATGTCGGTCGGATAGGCGCGGATGCGGTCGGCCAGGCTGTCGCCAGCGAGCGGAGACAGGCCCAGGTCCCGGGTGCGCAGGGCCGGGCCGTTGAAGTCGCGGGTGTAGGTCAGGTCGCCGTTGCAGGCGGTGACCGCGCCCTTGCGGTTCTCGATGTCCTCGAAGGGAACCCCGTGGCTTTCCAGCAGGCGGCGGACCGGATCGGCGGCGGAGCCGAAGGTCAGGTCGCGTTCGCGCAGCTCAAGGCCGTGGTCCTGGCGTGGAACCGCCTGGCCGCCCAGCTGGTCGAACCGGTCGTGCAGTTCGATGTCGCGAACGCCCAGCTCGTGGGCCTGGAAGGCGGCGAGGACGCCCGTGAGGCCTCCGCCGATGATGCGAACCTTGGGGAGCTTCGGCCCCCCGACGTGGACATGCTGTCCCATTGACCCCTATCCCGGGCGCATTCGGCGCCTCGCTTGTTGGCCTCAACCTAGGCCTTGGGGTGCGAAAAGAGGGTTAAGGCGCGGGCGGGGCCATCTGCGGCGGCGCGCCGCGCTCAGCGATCAGGCCCAGGAAGGCCTCGGCGGTGCGCGCCGCCCCGCGTCCGTCGCACAGCGCGGCGGCCGTTGCTGACAGGCGTTCGCGCAAGGTGGTGTCGGTGAACATGCGGACGATGGCCCGGTCCACCTGCTGGTCCAGATCCGCCGCGCCGCCGTCGATGACCAGGGCCGCGCCGCGCTCGACCAGGGCCTGGGCGGCCGGGCGCTGGTTCTCGGCCACCACCACGATGGCCTGGGGCAGGCCAAGGACGCAGCGCTCCCAGGTGGTGGAGCCCGCCGCCCCGAAGCCGATGTCGGCCTCGGCGATCAGCTGGGCCATGTTCGGGGTGTCGACGTGCAGGGTTAGGCGCGGGTCATGCGCCGCCAGCCGGGCCAGGCCCTTCAGCCCCGGGGCCGTCGCGCCCATGACGATGTCCAGGCCGATGTCGCCCAGGCGCAGGCGCAGGCGGTCGACCAGGCGTGGGGTCAGGCCGCCGGGATCGGTCAGGCCCATGGACAGCAGCACCCGGCGCACCGGCCCGCCGCGGCGGGCGAGCGCCGCGTCGCGTAGGTCGGCGAACTCCGGCCTGACCGGGGCGAAGGCCGGCCCCAGCAGCAGGCGCACATGGCTTTCCACCAAGAGGGCGTAGTCCGTCGGGCTGCGGGCCGGGCCGGAGTCCAGCACCATGTCGCCGCCCAGCGGCCGGTCGGCGAGATCGTCGAGGATCAGGGAGGGGCGGCCGTGGGCCAGGGCCTCATGCGCGTTCCGGTCCAGGCCGTAGTGGTCGAAGACGATGGCCTCGAAATCCTGGCCGGTGAGGGCGTCCGCCAGGTCGTCCGGCGCCAGCGAGGTCACGGGTTCGCGGGCGACATCGGGGGCGAAGGCGTCAAGCACCGCCGCCACCTCGGGCGAGGCCGCCATGGCGCAGGCCGCGCCACGCGCCGTCAGCGCCCGGGCCAGGGTGGCGGAGCGCATGACGTGCCCGCCGCCGACCTTGAGGCCGGCGTTGGCGATGAACAGGATGCGAGGCCCGGAAGGAATCATCGTGACTGTACGAAACGCCCAACTTGGCGGGCTGAAAAGACGACGTTAGCGCGCAGCCTCGATGGCGGCGTCGATGTCGGTCTTGAAGATGACGAAGAACAGCTCGGGATCGCCGGGATCAAGGTTCTCGACCATGCCCGAAACCTTGTACCCGCGCGAGACCAGCAAGGTGCGCATCACATCGTTGGATTCATTGGTCGAGACGAACATGCGGTCGTCCTCGATCCCCATCTCGATATTGGCCATCAGGGCCGAGGCGACGCCGGCGCGGCGACGGTTCTCGGCGGTGGCGATGCGTTCGAGGAAGGGGTGGCCGAAAAACTCGCCCATGATGGCGAAGCCCGCCACCGCGCCGTCCAGGACCAGGACCTTCACAAAGGCGCCGCCGTGGCCGCCGATGGCCTTGGTCACATAGTCGTGGCGACGTTCGGCGATGGCCATGGCGGGGTCGATGGACACGATGGCGGCGACGTCACCATTGGAAGCGGGGCGGATCTCGACGCTCATGAGGGGGTCCGTTCGGCCATCAACCGCAGGACCTCGTCGGCGGCGCGGTCAGTCTCGTTCAAGGCCGGATACTTCCACTTGTGCAGGGTGCCGCCGAAGGGGCGGGCGGCGCCGATGCGCTCCAGATCCTCGTGGAACAGCCGGAACTTCAAGCTGTCGCCATCCATCTTCAGGATGAAGACCGGCTTGCCGGTGGACGCCGCCTCGGTGGCCATGTTGGCGCTGTCCTCGGTGGCCAGGATGTAGTCGGCGGCGGCCAGGAAGGCGAAATAGGGGTTCTCGCCTTCGCCTTCCCAGATCACGCCCGGCATGTGCTTGAGCCGCGCGGCCAGGATGGCGCGAGCCGGCTCCGGCGTGCGGCGCGAGAAGGTGACCATGACCGAGCCGCCTTCCTGGGCGATCGGTAGTTCGATCTCGTGCGCCATGGCCGCGGCCCGTTCCGGCGACAGGTTGTGGGCCTTGGACTTGCCGCCGATCAGCACGGCCACACGCGGGCGGGGCAGGGGATCGATCATCTCCTTGAAGCGGGCCAGCTCGGCCTTCAGCTTCTTGGGCGTGACCCGGTGCGGCGAGCCGGTGATCTGCAGGACGTTGTCGCCGTGGGTCCGGTCATGCTTGGGCGCTACCACCAGGTCGAAGGGCGTGGTCGGCATGCGCGGGTCCTGGATCTGGACCACGAAGGTCTGCTTCTTGGACCAGGCGCGCAGGCGCATGGACAGGGGCAGGGTGGCGCGGCCGGCGGCGATCCACAGGTCGGGCCAAGGCGGCTCGATCCCGCTGTCAGGCGCCAGGGCCTTCATCGGAAAGGGATTGAGGAACCAGGGCAGGCGGCCGATCCGGCCCTTCCAGGCGATGGTCTTGACGACGATCTCAGCCTTGCGCTTGCGCTGAATGGCCTCGGCCAGGCCAAGCGCCGGGCCGGCGTTTCCCGCCCGGCCGTCAGAGACGGCCCAGATGGTCAGCGGCGGCGGTGTGGGGGGCTTCGCCAAGCGCTAAGATCCTGGTTCTCATAAGGGGACGGCGGCCCGCTTCCGCAGGCCGCCGCATCCTGATCGATCAATAGGGCCGCGGTGCGGCTAGATCCACTCGACCTTGGCGATCTCGTAGGCCTTCACGCCGCCGGGGGTGTTCACCTCGACCACGTCGCCGGTCTCCTTGCCGATCATCGCGCGGGCGATGGGCGAGGAGATGGAGATCTTGCCCGACTTCACATCGGCCTCGTGCTCGCCGACGATCTGGTAGGCGGCCTCTTCCTCGGTGTCCTCGTCGATCACCGAGACGGTGGCGCCGAACTTCACCTGGGTGCCGGACAGCTTGGAGACATCGATGACCTGGGCGCGGGCCATCTTGTCCTCGATGTCGGCGATCTGGCCTTCAATCCAGCCCTGTCGCTCCTTGGCGGCATGATACTCGGCGTTCTCGGAGAGATCTCCGTGCGCTCGCGCCTCCGCGATGGCGGCGATCACCGCCGGCCGTTCGATGGTCTTCAAACGCTTCAGATCCTCGTCGAGGGCTTGATAGCCCCCGGCGGTCATCGGGACTTTTTCCATAGCGGATGGTGCTCAGGTCGCCTTTGGGAGTGTTTCCGGCCGCGGGCGCAGGCGTCCGGGGGGTGAGAGGATAGGTTGCGAGCGTCCAAAACTCAAGGGGTGCGTTGCAGCATGCCTGGGGGCGACCTGTCGCAGACCCGGCGCAAGCGACTGTCGGACAAGGGAATCAGGATTAGCTGCGACGCGCCATGACCCCCGTCCAGACCGCCGCCCTGATGATCATCGCCTCCGGCGCGGCGCATGCGGTGGTCAACGCGATTCTGAAGTCCGGCGACGACAAGATGTCCAGCCGGGCGCTGATGGACGGCTTTTCCGCCCTCATCGTCCTGCCCTTCGCCTTCATCCTGCCGTTGCCGGGCGCGGCCTGGCCGTGGCTGGTGACCTCGGGCTTCGTGCACTTCGCCTACCTGTTCTGCCTGATCAAGGCGTTCGAGGGCGCCGACTTCTCCGTGGCCTATCCGATTTCGCGGGGCGTCGCGCCGGCCCTGGCCTCGGCCGTGGCGGTGGGGGTGTTCGCCGAGCCGCTCAGCCTGATGACCGGGATCGGCGTGCTGCTGGTCTCGGCCGGGGTGCTGACCGTGGGCCTGGGGCGGCACGTCTCGCGCCGCAGCCTGGCCTGGGCCGCGGCCACCGGCGTCACCATTGCGGCCTATACGGTGCTGGACGCCCAAGGGGTTCGGGCCGCGCCGACCGCGGGGACCTATATCGTCTGGATCTACCTGGTCGACGGCATGGTGATCGGGACCATCTTCGCTTTGTGGCGGGGCCCGCGGTTCCTTTTGGCCGCGCGGGACCAGTGGAAGTCCGGGATGGTCGCGGGCGGCTTCTCGCTTGTCACCTATGGGCTGGCCTTGTGGGCCTACCGGCTGGGGGACACGCCCCGGCTGGCGGCGCTGCGCGAGACTTCGATCCTGTTCGGGGTCGCCATCGCGGTCTTCTATCTGAAGGAGCGCCTGACCCGGAGCCGGCTGATCGGGGTCCTGATCATCGCCGCGGGCGCAGCGACCCTGCTGGCCGCGGGTTAGGCGGTTTCAGAGACGATGCAGCCGGTCAGTTCCTCCGGCGTCGGGGCCTCAAAGACGCCTTCCATGAAGTCGAACATCTGCGGCGTCACGGCGAAGGAGAAGCCGTCGCCGCTGACCTCGTTGCGCTCCAGCATCCGTTGACGCCGCACCAGGGGCGGGGCGGTCACGAAGTGGAACTGGAAGGGCAGGTCCACCGCGCGGGCGATTTCCGCCACCCGCGCCCGGTCGGCCCGCCGCATCAGGCCCAGGTCGAGCACGGTGGAGACCCCGGCCGCCATGACCGAGGCCAGGGTCGCCCAGATCTGGGCCTCGCACCGCTCCACCCGGTCGGTCATCCACTCGTACTCGACCGGATCGGGCATGTCGGGCGCGAACAGCCGGGCCATCCAGTCGTCGATGGCGAAGTGGACGGCCGGCTCCGAGCGGGCCAGGGCCTTGGCGTAGGTGGACTTTCCGGCGCCCGTGGGGCCGAAGACGACGTGAAGCGTGGCGGTCATGCGGTCCCGTTAGCGGATGGAGAACCCGCCGTCGATGACCAGCTCTGCCCCGGTGACATAGGCGCTCTCGTTCGAGGCCAGCCACAGGACGCCGTTGGCGATGTCGATCGGCCAGCCCTTCTTGCCCAGCGGCACGGCCTCGGTGGTCATGGCGTCCAGGGTCTGGGGTCGGGGCGGGCGGGCGTTGTCGCCGGGCTCGCCGGTGCCGATGATGTCGTCCCAGATCGGGGTCTCGATGATGCCGGGATGGACCGAGTTCACCCTGATGCCGTCCTTGGCCTGGGCGCATTCCAGGGCCACCGACTTGGTGAACAGGCGCACCGCGCCCTTGGTCGCGCAATAGCCAGCCAGGATCGCCGAGCCCTTCAGGCCGGCCACCGAAGACATGTTGATGATCGAGCCGCCGTCGCCGGACAGGCGCATGACCGGGATCGAGTGCTTGGTCCCCAGGAACACGCCGTCGACATTGATCGCCACCTGGCGCTGGAAGTCGGCCAGGGACATGTCGAGCACCGAGGCTGAGATGCCGATGCCGGCGTTGTTGACCAGGATGTCCAGCCGGCCGTGCGCGGCCTTGACCTTGCTCGCGACCTCGATCCAGGCGGCCTCGGAGGTCACGTCGTGATGGTGGTACTCGGCCTTGCCGCCAGCCGGCCTGATGGCCTCGACAACCTCGGCGCCCTTGGCGTCCTGCAGGTCGGTGACCACCACGACCGCGCCTTCCTGCGCCAGCCGCTCAGCGCAGGCGCGCCCGATACCGCTCGCTCCGCCGGTGACCAGGGCGACCTTGCCCGCAACCCGTCCAGCCATGACCTTCCTCCCTTATCGTTGTTTAGTTGAGGAGGTCGTAGCCGAGGCGCTGCGGCTTGCACAGCCTGAAACGATCCAGCCGGCCTGGGCCGAGGCCCAGGCGGGCGGAACCGCTCTACTTCATCCAGGGCGCCGCGCCGCTGGCGGTGATGAGACCCACCAGCATGGCTGCGCCGAGCGCGATGATGATGCCCACGATCAGCATGTCGGTGGCGCCCTCGAACCGCTGGGTGAAGTGTCCCTTGCGATGCGCGGCGCGGGCTTCGACTTCGGAGCCGGTTTCGGTCTGCATGTTCTTCCCTCGCTTTTCTGACTGGGGGCGAATGCCCCAACCCAGATTGCGACGGGCGCCCGTTCGGGCGTGACCGGCTGGTCTTAAGTGCGGGCCGCCGGTGCGCGCCCTCGTTGCACCCGGCTCAAGCTGGGTACTGCCGCGAGACTGCGCCCAGAACGGGGTTCGGTCAATGTTTTGACACAAGTGTCAAAACGTCGCCGTCGCTCGACTTCCGGCGGCCGGCTTGGCATGGAGGCGGAACCTTGCCCCTGGGGGATTTCCGTGACCGACCAGACCAAGCCGGCGCGACGCTTCAACCCCTTCACCGCGTTGGGGCCGGGCCTGATCACCGGGGCCGCGGACGAGGACCCCGGCGGCATCGCCACCCACTCCGAAGCCGGCGCGCGCTTTGGCCTCGACATGCTGTGGACGGCCTTCGTCACCTATCCCTTCATGGCCGCCTTCCAGTCGATCTGCGGACGGATCGGCCGCGTCACCGGCCGGGGCCTGGCGATCAACATGCGCCGGATCTTTCCCAGGCCCGTGGTTCTGGGCGCTGTCGCCCTGCTGGTCCTGGCCAACACCTTGAACATCGCCGCGGACATCGCGGCCATGGGCGAGGCCGCCCAACTTGTGTTCGGGGGCGGGCGGCATCTCTACACCCTCGGCCTCGCGGGCTTCACCCTGCTGCTGCAGGTGTTCGTGCCCTACCACCGCTATGTCGGCTTCCTGAAGTGGATGACGGTGACCCTGTTCGCCTATGTGGCCGTGGCCTTCGCCACCCACCTGAACTGGACGCAGGTGCTGGCCCGTTCGTTCCTGCCGCAGATCCGTTTCGACCTGGAGACCGCGACCGTCGTCGTGGCCGTGTTCGGCACCACCATCAGCCCTTACCTGTTCTTCTGGCAGACGGCTGAGGAGGTGGAGGACCTGTCGATCCACAAGGACGAGCACCCCCTCAAGTTCCACCCGGAGGAGGCGGCGTTCGAGCTGAAGCGGATCGGCTGGGACACCTATGTGGGCATGGCCTATGCCAACGGCATCGGGTTCTTCGTCATGCTGTCGACGGCGGTGACCCTGCATGCGGCGGGGATCACCCGGATCGACAGCGCGGCCCAGGCGGCGGCGGCCCTCAAGCCGCTCGCCGGCGACTTCGCCTTCCTGCTGTTCGCCCTGGGGATCATCGCCACCGGCCTGCTGGCCGTGCCGGTGCTGGCCGCATCGGCGGCCTATGCACTGTCGGAAGCCATGGGCTGGCGGGCGAGCCTGGAGCGGCGCTTCGAGGAGGCGAGGGGCTTCTACGGCGTCATCGGCCTGGCGATCCTGGCCGGCGTGGCCCTGGACTGGTCGCCGATGGACCCGATGCAGGCCCTGTTCTGGAGCGCGGTGCTCAACGGGGTGATCGCCGTGCCGCTGATGGTGCTGATCATGCTGATGTCCCAGAACCGCGAGATCATGGGCCGGTTCACCGCGACCCGCTCCCAACGGATTGTCGGCTGGGCGGCGGTGGCGATCATGGCCGCGGCGGCGGCGGTGATGTTCGCGCAGATCTGATGTCAAAGACCGTGAGCCTGAAGGATCTCACGGGTGGGCTGAAATCGACGACCGGAATCCTCCGTGACGTTTGACGTCAACATGGACGAAGGGGGGAGGGGATGGCGCTACAGCCCGCCTTTGCTCTCCCAGAACGACCGCGTTGCAGGGCTGGCCGCGATGGCGCGCTGGAAGCCGGGGCGGGCCTTCAGGCGCTGGACATAGGCCTGCGCCGCCTCGCCGATCTCCAGGTCCGCGCCGAGCTTGCCCAGCTGCAGGGCGTAGGCGACGGAGATGTCGGCGGCGGTGAAGGCCTCGCCAGCCATGTAGGGGACTTGCGCCAGGCGGCGGGTCACCAGGCGCAGGCGGCTTTCGAAGACGTGCTCGGCCTGGCGGGCGCTGAAGCTGTTGCGGTCGCTTTCGGGTCCGAGGCGGCGGGCGCCGATCACGAAGAAGGCCGAGGCCGCCAGGCCCGCCTCGCCCAGGTGCAGGAACTGCTGGTAGGCGGCGAAGGCGGGATCGGTCGGGGCGGGCGCGAGCGGGCTCGGACCATAGCGGGCGAGCAGGTATTCCAGGATGGCGATGGACTCGACCAGGATGGTGTCGCCGTCCTGCAGGGCGGGGATGAAGCCGCCCGGATTTACGGCCAGGAATTCGGGGTCGTTCTCGACGCCCTTCAGGAGGTCCACGTCGCGCAGGCGATAGGGCAGGCCCATCTCCTCCAAGAGCCAGATGACGCGGAAGCCGCGGCCTTCGCCCCAGACGGTGAGCATGGATGGTCCTCCCTGGTGTTGCTGAGGGAGGATGGCAGAGTGATTGTGAAATGCAACTGGTGTGGGGCGGTGCGGCGGGCCCCCTCACCCTAACCCTCTCCCCGAGGGGAGAGGGGATGGGCGCTTCATCCTCCCCCCGCAAGCGGGGGAGGAGTAGGGCGCGTCAGGCCGCCTTGGACTGGGCCGTGAGGTCGGCGCCGATGACGGAGACGCGTTCGGCGTGGCGGGACTGGGGGAAGTAGTCCCAGGACGCGGTGTGCTGGGTCGCGATATTGTCCCACATGACCAGGGTGCCGGGCCGCCACTTCACGCGGCACTGGAACTTCACGCCGCGCTCAATGTGCGACAGCAGCATACGCAGGATGGCGCCGCCCTCGTGCTGGGACAGGCCCAGGATCCGGTCGGTGAAGCCGCCATTGACCCACAGGAGCGGCCGGCCGGTCTCCGGATGGGTCAGCACGCACGGGTGGACCGAGACGTTGTAGGGCTGGTCCTTGGGCGGCTCGATCCCATAGACGTCGCGCCAGGGCCGGGCGCCGTTGTGCCGGGCCGACAGGGTCTCGACCAGGGCGCGGATCGGCGGCGAGAGGGTCTCCAGCGCGTCGTACATGCTGGCGAACATCGTATCGCCGCCGCCGTTCTCCGGCGTCTTGCGCATGTAGAGCATGGAGACCGCGATCGGGGCCGGGTCGCAGGAGACGTCGGTGTGCCAGTCCTCGCCAGCCACGTACTTGGAATTGGCGTCGGCCTTGACCGGCAGGACCTCAGGATCGGTGTTGCCGCCCTGGATCGCCAGCGGGTGGCGGTGCAGGACGCCGGTCCCGAAGTGCGCGCCCAGGGCCTTGTGCTGGGCCTGGGACAGCTGTTGGTCGCGGAAGACCAGGACCATGCGCTCGTTCAGGAGGGCGCGCATGCGGGCCATGGTGGCCGCGTCGGCCTGGGTCAGGTCCAGGCCGGTGATCTCGGTCCCGATGGTGGGGGTGATGTGGCTGAAGGCCGCGTCGCTCATGGCGTTCTCCCTGGTCTTTGACCTCAGCCTAGGCGGACGCGGTCCGGCATGTTTGACATTTCGGGACATTGATTTGACAGTTGGGGACAATGCGCGAGCCCCCAAGCCTGACCCGGAGCGCCAGCCTCACCGGCTTTGCCGAGGTGGTCCGCGCCCTGGGGCTTGATCCTTACCGGCTGACGACGGAGGCGGGCCTGCCGGCGGCGAGCCTGAGCGATCCTGACCTGAGGGTGTCGGCCGCCGCCGTGGGGCGGGTGCTGGAGCGCGCGGCGCGGGAGGCGAACGCGCCGGACCTGGGCCTGCGGATGGCCGAGACCCGGCGGCTGTCCAACCTGGGCGTCGTGGGCCTGGTGGCGCGGGACCAGCCGACCCTGCGGCGGGCGTTGGACGTGATGGTCGGCTACAGCTGGGCGCAGAACGAGGCTGTGGCGCTGAGCCTGGCGGTCCACGGCGACGTCGCGGTGTTGCGCGAGGGGGCCCCTGGGGCGCGGCCAGGCGGGCAGGGAACGCTATTGAACCTCGGCGTCATCACCGGCGCGATCCGCCAGTTGGTGGGGCGCGACTGGCGGCCACAGGAGGTCTGGCTGACCGGCCCCGCGCCCGACGACCTGTCGACGCACCGGCGGGTGTTTGGGGTGACGTCCCGGTTCGATCAGGACTTCAATGGCCTGGTGATCGCCGCGCGCGACCTGGACCGGCCGGTGGTCGGCGCCGACCCGGTGATGGCCGAGCGCGCCCTGCGCTATGTGGCGGCCGAGGCCGGCGACCGGCCGCGCCGCGTCGCCGACGCCGTGCGCAACCTGATCCTGGCTCTTCTGCCCGCCGGGGACTGCACGGTGGAGCGGGTCTGCCGCCACCTGGGCATGGACCGCCGGACCCTGCACCGGCGCCTGGCGGCCGAGGGGGAGCCCACGTTCACGGAGCTTCTGCAGGCCGCGCGGATCGAGCTCGCCCGGCGCTATCTGGCGGCGGGGCGGTATTCGATGACCGAGATCGCGGAGCGGCTGGGCTACGGGAGCCTGAGCGCGTTCTCGCGGTGGCGGCGGGGGCAGCTGTCGAGGCTCTCTGTCCCTTCTCCCCTTGTGGGAGAAGGTGGCCTGGCGGAGCCAGGTCGGATGAGGGGTTTCTCGGCTCGAAAGACATCAGGCGACGGATAGGGGCGTGCGACCCCTCATCCGTCGTCCTTCGGACGCCACCTTCTCCCGCAAGGGGAGAAGGATGATCCTTACGCGTAGCTCTGCAGGGGCCGGACTTCCAGCGGCGCCTGGGCGGACTCGGTGATCGCTTGGGCCGCGGCCAGCGCCCCGGCGGCGGTGGTGAAGTAGGGGGTCTTCATCATCAGGGCCGTGCGGCGGATTTCGAAGCTGTCCGACAGGGACTGCTTGCCCTCGGTGGTGTTGAACACCAGCTGGACCTCGCCGTTCTTCATGGCGTCGACGATGTGGGGGCGACCCTCCAGCACCTTCTTCACATGCTCGACCTTCAGGCCCTGTTCGGCCAGGTAGGCGGCGGTGCCGCCGGTGGCCAGGACGCGGAAGCCCTTGGCCAGCAGCAGGCGGACCGGCTCCAGGATCCAGGGCTTGTCGGCGTCCTTCACCGAGACGAAGACGCAGCCTTCCTGGGGCAGGCGCACGCCGCCGCCCAGCTGGGCCTTGGCGAAGGCGCGCGCAAAGGCCGGGGCCAGGCTCTCGCCCTCGCGACGCCAGTCGAGGCCCATGACCTCGCCGGTGGAGCGCATTTCCGGACCCAGCACCGTGTCGACACCGGCGAAGCGGGCGAACGGGAAGACCGCTTCCTTGACCGCGATGTGGTCGTAGGGCGTTTCCGAAAGGCCGAAGCTGGCCAGGGGTTCGCCGGCCATCACCTTGGCGGCGATGGCGGCCAGGGGCTCGCCGATGGTCTTGGCGACGAAGGGCACGGTGCGGCTGGCGCGGGGATTGACCTCGAGCACATAGATGCGCGGGGCGTCCGAGTGCGGTTCCTCGATGGCGAACTGGACGTTCATCAGGCCGCAGACGTTCAGGGCCCGGGCCATGGCCTCGGTCTGGCGCTTCAGCTCGGCGATGGTCTCCGGCTTCAGCGAGAACGGGGGCAGGGAGCAGGCGCTGTCGCCGGAGTGCACCCCGGCTTCCTCGATGTGCTCCATGACGCCGGCCACGAAGACGTCGGTCCCGTCGCAGAGGGCGTCGACGTCCACCTCGGTGGCGCGGGACAGGTACTGGTCGATCAGGACCGGGCTGTCGCCCGACACCTGCACGGCGGTGCGGATGTAGCGGTCCAGCTGTTCATCATCGCGGACGATCTCCATGGCCCGGCCGCCCAGCACGTAGGAGGGGCGGATGACGACGGGGTAGCCGACCTGATGGGCGCCGGCGAAGGCCTCGTCGCGGGAGCGGGCGATGGCGTTGACCGGCTGGGCGATCTCAAGCTTGTGCAGCAGCTGCTGGAAGCGCTCGCGGTCCTCGGCCAGGTCGATGGCGTCCGGGCTGGTGCCCAGGATCGGGATGCCGGCGTCTTCCAGGGCCTGGGCGAGCTTCAGCGGGGTCTGGCCGCCGAACTGCACGATCACGCCCAGGAGCTGGCCCTTGGCCTTCTCGACGTCCAGCAGCTCCAGCACGTCCTCGGCCGTCAGCGGCTCGAAATAGAGGCGGTCGGAGGTGTCGTAGTCGGTCGACACGGTCTCCGGGTTGCAGTTGACCATGATCGACTCCACCCCGATGTCGGCCAGGGCGAAGGCGGCGTGGCAGCAGCAATAGTCGAACTCGATCCCCTGGCCGATCCGGTTGGGACCGCCGCCGAGGATGACGGCCTTCTTGGCGTCGGTCGGCTCGCTCTCGCACTCAGGAACCTGGCCAAGGGCGCCGGCCTCATAGGTCGAGTACATGTAGGGCGTAGCGGCGCGGAACTCGCCGGCGCAGCTGTCGATGCGCTTGAAGACCGGACGGACGCCGAGCGCCCGGCGGGCCTCGCGGACCTGGCCCTCGGTCTTGTTGGTCAGCTTGGCCAGGCGGGCGTCGGAGAAGCCTTGCGCCTTCAGGGCCCGGAAGGCCTGCGAGGTGGTCGGCAGGCCGGCGGCGCGGACATGGCCCTCGGCGCGGACCAGGGTCTCCAGCTGGCGCAGGAACCAGGGCTCGTACGAACAGGCGGCGTTGATCTCTTCCACGGTCAGGCCATGGCGGAAGGCCTGGGCGATGACCCGCAGACGGTCCGGGGTGGGCGTGCCGAGCGCGCGGACGATGGCGGCGCGGCCGGTCTCGGGGTCGGCGGCGCCTTCGATCTCGACTTCATCCAGGCCCGAAAGGCCGGTCTCCAGGCCGCGCAGGGCCTTCTGCAGGCTTTCGGCGAAGGTGCGGCCGATGGCCATGACCTCGCCCACCGACTTCATGGAGGTGGTCAGGTAGGGCTCGGAGCCCGGATACTTCTCGAAGGCGAAGCGCGGGATCTTGGTGACCACATAGTCGATGCTGGGCTCGAACGAGGCGGGCGTGGCGCCCGTGATGTCGTTCATCAGCTCATCGAGGGTGTAGCCCACGGCCAGGCGGGCGGCGACCTTGGCGATTGGGAAGCCGGTTGCCTTCGAGGCCAGGGCCGAGGAACGCGACACCCGCGGGTTCATCTCGATGACGACCATGCGCCCGTCGGCTGGGTTCACCGCGAACTGGACGTTGGAGCCGCCGGTCTCGACGCCGATCTCGCGCAGCACGGCGATCGAGGCCGTGCGCATGCGCTGGTATTCCTTGTCGGTCAGGGTGAGCGCCGGGGCGACGGTGATCGAGTCCCCGGTGTGCACGCCCATCGGGTCGATGTTCTCGATGGAGCAGACGATGATGCAGTTGTCCGCCTTGTCGCGGACGACCTCCATCTCGTACTCCTTCCAGCCCAGCACGCTCTCCTCGATGAGGACTTCGGTGGTGGGGGACAGGTCGAGGCCGCGTTCGACGATCTCGCGGAACTCTTCGACATTATAGGCGATGCCGCCGCCGGTGCCGGCCAGGGTGAAGGACGGGCGGACAATCGCGGGCAGGCCCACGAACTCCAGGCCTTCCATGGCCTCGTCCATCGAGTGGGCGGCCTTTGAGCGGGGGCTTTCCAGGCCCAGCTTGTCCATGGCGTCGCGGAACTTCTGGCGGTCCTCGGCCTTGTCGATGACCTCGGCCTTGGCCCCGATCATCTCGACGCCGTACTTTTCCAGCACGCCCATCTGCTCGAGCGACAGGGCGGTGTTCAGCGCCGTCTGGCCACCCATGGTCGGCAGCAGGGCGTCGGGGCGCTCCTTGGCGATGATCTTCTCGACCATTTCCGGGGTGATCGGCTCGACATAGGTCGCGTCCGCCACGTTGGGATCGGTCATGATCGTGGCGGGGTTCGAGTTGACCAGAATGATCCGATAGCCCTCGGCGCGCAGCGCCTTACAGGCCTGGACCCCCGAATAATCGAACTCGCAGGCCTGGCCGATCACGATGGGGCCGGCGCCGATGATCAGGATCGAGGAGATGTCTGTGCGTTTGGGCATCAACAATTCGCGCGCAAGGGCCGTGCGCGGACGAGCGCGCTCTGGCCGGTCAGGTTGCAGGTTAAGGCGCCCGTTTAGAGACGGAGTCGGTCAGGCGCAAGGCCGGATGCCCGCCATGTGCGCAGATACAAAAACGGGCCGACCCGAAGGCCGGCCCGCGAATGTCGCAATCCCTTGGGCCATAAGCCCTCGGGGCGGCGATTAGGCTTGCAGGTTGCCCGCAGCCATCTTGCCGCTGCGCTTATCGCGCTCGAGCTCGTAGGTGATCTTCTGGCCTTCGCTGAGGCTCCGAAGACCGGCGCGTTCGACGGCGGAGATGTGCACGAAAACGTCCGCGCCGCCCTCATCGGGCTGAATGAAGCCAAAGCCCTTGGTGGCGTTGAACCACTTCACGGTGCCGGTAGACATAGGGGTGTTCGTCCTTGGATAGATATGCCTCGACGACCTGCTTGGCCGGCAAGGATCAAATTTCGGGGGCTTCGGGAGCAGGTCCGGGACGCTCAAGGAGCGTAGGAAATACAGCCGAACCTACGAGTTTGACCCTCCTAGTGTGGATCAATCGACAGTTGATGGCAAGTCTGGCGAAGACTCCTGTCCGGTGATCTGTTGCGACACCGGGCGCAATCGTGCGTCGGAGGGGGCTTCGTCTCATGAAATTTATCGCATTCGCCGCCGTTCTAAGCCTCTCGGCGGGCGCCGCCGCCGCCCAGACCCCAGTCTCCGAGCCGGTGGGAACCTACGCCCGGACCCTGAGCGGACAGGAGATCCTGGCGCCCCAGGGGCCTTTGCAGGTGACGGTGACCCGCACCACCATCCCGGCCGGCGGCCAGCTGCCGCCGCACAAGCACCCTTACGCGCGCTACGCCCTGATCCTGGAGGGGGCGGTGAAGGTGACCAACCTGGTGACCGGGACCGTGTCGGTGGTGAAGGCCGGGGAATTCTCCATCGAGTCCCGCGACCAGTGGCACAAGGGCGAGGCGATGGACGGCAAGCCGGCCGTCCTGCTGGTCATCGACCAGACCCCGCCGGGCGAGGCCAACCTGGTGCGCATGGCGCCCTAAAGGGCAGGTTGCGGAGCCGCCAAGGCCCAGGCAAGGCTATGGGCTCCCGTTCGCCGACGCAGGATCCCGTGGCCGTCTCAAACCCTACCGATCCGCTCGCCGAGCTCATGCCGCGCATCGCCGGCGGGGACCGCGGCGCCCTGCGACAATTATATGATGCGACGTCGTCGAAGCTTTTTGCCGTGTGCCTCCGTATCCTCTCCAACAGAGACGAGAGCGAAGACGTGCTGCAGGAGGTCTACATCACCATCTGGCGTCGGGCCGACCGCTTCGAGGCGAGCCGGGCCAGCGTCATGACCTGGATCTCCACCATCGCGCGGAACCGGGCCATCGACCGGCTGCGGGCCCGCGGACCCTTGGCCTATGCCGAGCCGGTGGAGGAACTGGAGATTTCAGACGGCTCGGTCGGCGCCGACGCCCTGATCGAGGCCGCCCAGTCGGGCGAGGCCCTGGGCAAGTGCCTGGGCGAGCTGGACAAGCGCACAGAGACGGTGATCCGCACCGCCTTCTTTGAGGGGGTCACCTATGAGGCCCTGGCCCAGCGGATGGGAACGCCGCTGGGGACCGTGAAGAGCTGGATCCGCCGCGGGATGCTGAAGCTTCGGGAGTGCCTGGAGCGATGAGCGAGCCGGTGGATCAACTGCCCGAGGACGAGGCCTTCGCGGCCGAGCATGCGCTGGGCGTGCTGAACGCCGCCGATCGGCGCGAGGCGGAGACCCGCATGGCCCGCGAGCCGGCCTTCGCCGCCATGGTGGAGGCCTGGACCGCGCAGCTCGCGCCCATGCTGGTCGCCATCACCCCCGTCGCCCCCTCCGCCGCCTTATGGCCGAGGATCGACCGGGCCCTGCCGGCCAACGACAACAGCGTGGTGTTCTGGCGCCGCTGGGCCATGGGCTCGACCGCCGCGGCGGTGGCCTGCGCCGTGGGCCTGGCGGTGTTCGCCAACCGTCCGCCCGTTGTGGTCCAGCCGCCGGAACCGGGCGCCCTGTTGAACGCGCGCCTGGACACCTCAGGCGGCCAGCACCTGTTCGTGGCGGCCTATGATCCCGTGCGCCAGGCTCTGGTGGTCACCTCCCTGGTGACGCCGGGGACCGATCCGGTGCACGTCCACGAGGTCTGGCTGATCCCGGCCGACGGCCAGCCGCACTCCCTGGGCCTGATCGCGCCGGGGACCTCCAAGGCCATGCCGATGCCCAAGGACCTCTCGACCCTCGCCCAGGAAGGCGCGTCCATCGCCGTGTCGGTGGAACAGCCGGGCGGCTCGAAGCAGGCGGGCCCGACCGGTCCGGTGGCCGCGGTGGGCAAGCTGGCGAAGATCTAGAGGATAGTCCTAAACCCTCGTCATCCTCCGGGCGCCCGTAGGGCGAGCCGGGTGACCCATGGGGCGGTTCCGGTTCCGACAATCAGGTTGGGTCCCCCGGATCGTCGCATTGCGACGACCGGAGGATGACGCGCGATGGCGCGGCTTCAGGCCTTCTTGGCGTCCATCAGTTGGGCGAAGCGGTCGAAGAGGTAGAGGGAGTCCGTGGGGCCGGGGGAGGCTTCCGGGTGGTGCTGGACGCTGAACACCGGGCGGCCTTCGAGGGCGAGGCCGGCGTTGGTGCCGTCGAACAGGGAGACGTGGGTCTCCACCACGCCCTTGGGCAGGCTGTCGCGGTCGACGGTGAAGCCGTGGTTCATGGAGACGATCTCCACCTTGCCGGTGGTCAGGTCCTTCACCGGGTGGTTCGCCCCGTGGTGGCCCTGTTCCATCTTGGCGGTCTTGGCCCCCAGGGCCAGGGCCATCATCTGGTGGCCCAGGCAGATGCCGAACACCGGCGTGCCGCTGGCGACCAGCTTCTGGATCTCCGGGACGGCGTATTCGCCGGTGGCGGCCGGGTCGCCCGGGCCGTTGGACAGCATCACGCCGTCCGGCTTGCGGGCCAGGATGTCCTCGGCCGAGGTCTTGGCGGGCACGACGGTGACGCGGGCGCCGACCGAGGTGAGCGCCCGCAGGATGTTGCGCTTCACGCCGTAGTCGATGACCACCACGTCGTACTTGGGCTGGCCGGGCTTCGCATAGCCTTCCGGCCAGTCGTAGAGGCCTTCCTCATAGGTGAAGGGCTGCAGGCAGGTGGCGTCCTTGGCGAGGTCGAGGCCGACCAGGCCCGCCCAGGCCTTGGCCTTGGCGACCAGGGCGGGGATGTCGAACTTGCCTTCGGGATCGTGGGCGATGACGCCGTGCGGCATGCCGTTCTCGCGGATCGCGCGGGTCAGGGCGCGGGTGTCGACGCCGGCCAGGCCGACCACGCCGCGGCGCTTCATCCAGGCGTCCAGGGTGTCGCTGGAGCGCCAGTTGGCCGGCGGGGTGGGGACGTCGCGGAAGATCGCGCCGCGGGCCGCCGTCTCGGCCGAGCCGGACATCTGCTCCAGGTCCTCGACGTTGACGCCCACATTGCCCACGTGGGGGAAGGTGAAGGCGACGATCTGGGCCATGTAGGAGGGGTCCGTCAGGATCTCCTGGTAGCCGGTCATGGCGGTGTTGAAGCAGACCTCGCCGATGGCGTCGCCGGTCGCGCCGACGCCCACGCCTTGCAGGACGGTCCCATCGGCCAGGACCAGGACCCCGGTGACGCCAGGCAGGAGTTCGCTCGTCATGTCAGGGTCTCCGGGTTTCGAGGGTCTTCTTCGCAAAAAGGCGGGCCGAGGTGAACCCCGCCCGCCGCGCAAACGGCCGGGTACCTAGGGACTTTCGCCGGCTTGGTCAATGCGACGGCTGACCATCGGGTTGCGAGGGGCTAGCTTGGCCGAAACAGACGGAGCACGCCCATGGCCGACCCCACCTATATCGATCCGGATCGCGAGGCCTGGGAGATCTTCAAGTCCCTGCCCAAGGGCGAGCGGATCCAGATGCTGAACCTGGTGAAACTGAAGCCTCTGGCCGAGTATCCGCAAGGCCATCCCGACCACGGCAGGGGCAAGACCGGCCTGGAGGCCTATCGCGCCTATGGGCGGACAACGGCGCACATCTTCCAGCGCCTGGGCGGACGCCAGGTCTGGGCGGGCAAGCCGCAGGTGACGGTGACCGGGCCGCGCAGCGAGGATTGGGACCTGGCCTTCATCGCCGAGTATCCGAACGCCGAGGCCTTTATCGCGATGGTGCGGGACCCGGAGTACCGAGACCTGGTGGCGCACCGCACGGCCGGCACCGCCGATTCGCGGCTGGTGCGCATGGAGCCCATCGACGAGCCGGGCGAGGGGTTCGGCGAATAGGCGGGATTGGTGGGGGTTTTGGCCTCTTGCCTGTCGTCGGGATGGGGCAGAGTCGGCGAAGAAGATTGACCGCGAACCACACGAAAAACACGAACGGCGCCTGTGGGGCGGTGAGCCTCGCGCCATGACAAATGGGTACGAACGGTCTGCGCCCGTTCGTGTTTTTCGTGTGGTTCGTGGTTGAGGTTTAGCGGCTTCGCAGCGCTGCAGGGTCGGCTTGGGTCCCCCGGATCCTCGCCTTCGCGAGGCCCGGAGGATGACGCGAAGGGGAGTGGGGTGATGCTGGCGCTTCGGCCGAATTGCGAATGCTGTGACCGGGACCTGCCGCCCGAGAGCGGCGAGGCGCGGATCTGCACCTTTGAATGCACCTTCTGCGCGGACTGCGCCGAGGGGCGGCTGGGCGGGGCTTGCCCGAACTGCGGCGGTAACCTGGTGGCGCGGCCGATCCGGCCAGCGGCGTTATTGGCCAAGTATCCAGCCTCGACGGAGCGGGTGGTGAAGGCTCACGCGGCCTGCGGCTGAGTTCTACCGCTCGTCGCGGCGAATGCCGGGATCCAGGTGAAGCGCGCAAGCGGCTCAGCAGAAGACTCGCGCGACCGACTGGCAGCTTCGCCGCTCTATGATCTGGTTCCCGGCATTCGCCGGGATGAGCGGTTCTGGTGTCAGGCCGCCTCGATCACGCCGGTGATGGCGTCGAAGAGTTCGTCGGCGCGGATGGGCTTGCCGATGTGGCGATCGGCGCCGGCGGTGGCGGAGGCGGCCAGGTCATCGGGGGAGGTGTTGGCGCTGACCACGATGATCGGGGCGCGCGGGAGGCCGGAGGTCTCTGAGCGGCGGATGGCGCGGATGGCGTCCAGGCCGTCCATCACCGGCATGCGCAGGTCCATGAGCACCACATCGAAGGCGCCATCCTGCCAGGCGGCCACAGCTTCCTGCCCGTTCTCGACGCTGACCACCTCGGCGCCGGCCGCGCCCAGCATCAGCTCGACCACCTTGCGGTTGGTGGGATTGTCGTCGGCGGCCAGGACCCGCAGGGTCGGGGCCTCGGCCCCCACATGATGCGAGGGGGCGGGCGGGTGTTCGTCGGCCACACGGGCGGCGTCGCCATAGTCGAGCAGGCCGCCGACCAGATCGTCGAGGGCGCCTGCGGAGCGCAGGATGTCCTCCACCAGGCCCCGCTGGACCTCTGACAGATCGGTGGCCGCCAAGGCCTGGGTGAGGCCCATGACGCCGTTGAGCGGCGTGCGCAGGCCGTGGCTCATATCGGCCAGGAATTCGGTCTTGGCGCGACTGGCGGCCTCGACCCGGTGCAGGGCGTCCTCCAGGGCTTCGGCCTGGCGCTTCATCTGGGTGATGTCGACCCGCAGGCCGATGACGCCGCCGTCGGAGGTGCGCTTCTCCTCGATCATCAGCCAGTGGCCGTCGGAGATCTGCTGTTCGTGCCGCTCTCCGGTGGGGTTCATCAGCTTGTGCAGGCGCTCGGCGATCCAGGCCTCTTCGCGGCCGGCGGCCTCAGGATAGTCGCCGCGGGCCACGCCGGCCCGCAGGGTGTCGGCGAAGCTGGCGCCTTGGGCGAACAGGTCGGCGGAGCGGTGGTAGATCTCGGCGTAGCGGCGGTTCCAGAGGATGTAGCGGCCCTGGGCGTCCAGCAGGACGACGCCTTCCGGCAGCAGGTCCATGGCTTCCTGCAGAAGGTCGCGGGCGGCGCGGCGATCCGCCTCGGCCTCAGCCAGGATCTGACCGGCGAGCCTGCGCCGCAGGTCGGCCTTCAGGCCCCCCAGCCAGCTAAAAACCCCACGCCACATGTAACGCCCCGAGAGGAAATTCCCCGATATGGGGACACCCTCGCGGGCAAATGGTTGCGATCCTGTCTACGGCGCCACGCAGAGGTGCGGGGGGCTAAGGGGCGCCGCAAGGGCAGGCGTTTGCGGTACAGGGCGCCTGTAAATGTGGCGGGGCGGTTCAATCCGGCGGCGGTCGGGTCTATGAGCAGGCCATGAGCATCACCACGGTCGGCCTCGATGCCGATGACACCCTCTGGCACAATGAAACCCTGTTCCGGCTGACCCATGACCGGTTCTGCGACCTCTTGGCCGACGTGGCCGAGCGCGCGGTGCTGGAGGCGCGGCTGGCTGAGGTCGAGCGGCGCAATCTGCGGCTCTACGGCTATGGGGTGAAGGGCTTCACCCTGTCGATGATCGAGACCGCCATGGAGCTGACCGGCGGCGAGGCGCCGCCGAGGGTGGTGCGGGAGATCCTGGCCGCCGGGCGCGAGATGCTGAACGAGCCGGTGGAGCCCTTGCCGGGCGTTGACCAGGCCCTGGCGGAGCTGTCCGAACGCTACCGCCTGGTGCTGATCACCAAGGGCGACCTGTTGCACCAGGAACAGAAGCTGGCGGCGTCCGGCCTGGGCGACCTGTTCGCGGCGGTGGAGATCGTCTCGGAGAAGGATGCTTCCACCTATGAGCGGGTGTTCGCCCGCCACGGCACCGGCGCGGGCCAGGCGGCCATGTGCGGCAACTCCATGAAGTCCGACATCCTGCCGGCCCTGGAGGCGGGCGCCTGGGCCGCCCACGTCCCCTATCCCCTGACCTGGGCCCACGAGATGGCTGACGCACCGGTGGGGCATGCGCGGTTCGTGGAGCTGGAGAGCATCCGCGCGTTTCCCGGGTGGTTGGCGAGCATCGCCTGACGCTCGGGTGTCATCCCGCATGGAGCGGCGTAGCCGCGGAAGTGCGGGACCCATAGACACCGATTTATCCGCAGGTCCCCGCGCGTCTGGGTCCCGGACAAGCGCTGCGCGCTTTCCGGGATGACAGCTGAGGGCCGTGTCACACTCCAAGTCTCCGCCTCGTCCTTGTCTCGAAACGAGAGGACGAGGACATGGAGCGGACGTCGCGGATCGTCTGTGCGGGGCTGGCGCTGATCCTGGGGATCAACGCTGTCGTGCAGATGGCGCAGCCCTTCTGGTGGTACAACGCCGTACCCGGCGTGCCGGCGACCGGGCCCTATAATCCGCACTTTGTGAAGGACATCGGCGCGGCCTACCTGGCCGCCGTGCTGGGCCTGGCCTGGTTCGCCGCGCGGCCCCGGCAGGGCTGGCCGGCCCTGGTGGCGGGCGGCCTGTTCCTGGGGCTGCACGCCGGCGTGCACGTCTTTGACGCCAGCTGTTCGGCCGATCCGGTCCGCGACCTCGTGAGGGACTTTCCGGGCGTCTTCCTGCCCGCCATCGCCGCGATCCTGGTCGCGGTGGTTTTCCGCCCGAAGGAGGCCTGACATGCTGAGATCCATCCTGAAGCGCCAGATCGACGGGTTCGAGCGCGCCTGGAGCTATGACGCCAGCTATATGCGCGACCTGTTGGCGGCGTCGGTCCCGAGCTTCCTGCGGTTCAGCCTGGTCACCGGCCTGCCGGACCGCAGGGCGGCGCCGCCGGCGGCCCTGGCGGCGGCCGGGATTGTCGGGACCCTGGCCGAGGACTGCGGACCCTGCACCCAGATCTCCACCGACATGGCGCGGGCGAGCGGCGTGTCGGGGCAGGTGCTGCGGGCGATCCTGGCCGGAGACCTGGCCGCTATGGGGCCGGAGGCGGCGCTCGCCCACCAGTTCGCCCGGGCGAGCCTGGCCCGCGACATGGAGGCGGCCGATCCCCTGCGGGACGAAATCGTCCGCCGCTGGGGGCAAAAGGGCCTGGTGGCCATCGCCCTGTCGCTGACGACGGCGCGGATGTACCCGACGCTGAAATACGCCCTGGGCCACGGCAAGACCTGTTCGAGGGTGGTTGTCGACGGGACGGCGGTGGCTCCGCCCCGGCTGGCGGCCTAGGGTCGCGCCATGGTCCCTTGCGGCGACATCGAAGCCTTCGAGACGGCGCGGCCCCGGCTGAACCGGCTGGCCTATCGGATGCTGGGCTCGGTGGCCGAGGCCGAGGACGCGGTGCAGGACGCCTGGCTGCGTTGGGCGCGGAGCCAGGGCGAGGTCGAGGACCCCTTGGCCTGGCTGGTGCGGACGACGAGCCGGCTGTGCCTGGACCGGCTGAAGTCGGCCAAGGCCCGGCGGGAGGCCTATCGCGGGCCGTGGCTGCCGGAGCCGCTGATCGAGGAGCTGGCCGACGATCCGGTGGAGAAGGCCCAGGAGGTGTCCGTGGCCTTCCTGCTGGCTCTTGAGCGGCTGTCGCCCCTGGAGCGGGCGGTGTTCCTGCTGCACGACGTCTTCGAGGCCGACTATGGCGAGGTGGCTGAGACCCTTGGCCGCAACGAGGCGGCGGTGCGCCAGCTGGCCAGCCGGGCGCGGGCGCACGTGCAGGAGGCCCGGCCGCGCTTCACCGTCGATGAGGCCGAGGCCGCACGGCTGGCGGCGGCCTTCATGGCCGCGGCCGCGGAGGGAAACCTCGAAGGCCTGAAGGCCGTGCTGGCCGAAGACGCGGTGATGGTCACCGACGGCGGCGGCAAGCGCAGCGCGGCGCTCAGGCCGCTGATCGGGCGTGAGGATGTGATCGCGCTGCTGACCGGGCTCGCCTGGCGCAATGGCGCGGGGTGGCCAGTGAGCTTCCGCGCGGTGCGGATCAACGGCTATCCCGGTGTGATCCTGGAGCGCGAGGACGGGCCGATGACGGTCGCCTTCCAGCCCGACGGCCAGGGGCGGATCGCGGGGGTCTACATGGTGCGGAACCCGGAGAAGCTGGGGCACCTGCATCCCCACCCCTCGTCATCCTCCGGCGGCGAAGCCGTCCGGGGGACCCAAACTGCCGGGGGCAAATAGGCAAGGCCGCTTGGGTCCCCCGGATCCCCGCTGGCGCGGGGACCGGAGGATGACGATGAGGAGGGGGGCGGCTACAGTGGCCCCGTGCGCTTCGACGAACGTTTCCTGGACGAACTCAAGTCCCGCCTTCGCCCCTCCGACGTGATCGGAAAGACGGTGAAGCTGCGGAAGCAGGGGCGCGAATATGTGGGGCTGTCGCCGTTCAACAAGGAGAAGACGCCCTCGTTCTATGTGAACGACGACAAGGGCCAGTTCTTCGACTTCTCGTCGGGCAAGACCGGCGACCTGATCACCTTCCTGCAGGAGACCGAGCGGCTGACCTTTGCGGAGGCCGTGGAGAAGCTGGCGGCCGAGGCGGGCCTGGCCCTGCCGGCGGTGGATCCGGCGGGCGCCGCCCAGGACAAGAAGCGCCAGGGCCTGTCCGACTGGCTGGAACTGGCGGCGCAATGGTTCGAGGCCGAGCTGCGCCGACCCGTGGGACAGGAGGCTCGGGCCTATCTGGAGCGCCGGGGGCTGCCGGAGAAGGAGTGGGCGCGGTTCCGGCTGGGCTATGCCCCGCCTGGACGCACCACTCTGAAAGACTACCTGGTCGCCAAGGGCGCCCGGCCCGCCGAACTGGTGGAGACGGGGATGCTGATCGCCCCGGAAGAGGGCGGCGCGCCTTACGACCGGTTCCGCGAGCGGATCATCTTTCCGATCACCGATGCGCGCGGGCGGGTGATCTCATTCGGGGGGCGGGCGCTCGATCCCAAGGCCCGCGCCAAGTACCTGAACGGCCCCGAAACCGTGGTCTTCCACAAGGGCCACCAGCTCTATGGCCTGGCCGAGGCGCGCAAGATCCTGGCGGCGGCGCCGACGGGCGAGACCCTGCCGCTGGCGGTGGTCGAAGGCTATATGGACGCGATCGCCTGCCAGAGGGCGGGCATCCCGGCGGTGGCGCCCATGGGCACGGCCCTGACCGAGGAGCAGATGGAGCTGCTCTGGCGGCACCATCCCGAGCCCACCCTGTGCTTTGACGGCGACCGGGCGGGCCGCCAGGCGGCGGGTCGGGCCATCGACCGGGCGCTGCCGCTGCTGAAACCGGGCAAGAGTTTCAGGTTCGCCATCGTCGAGGGCGGCAAGGACCCAGACGAGGTGCTGCGCGAGCAGGGGGCGGCGGCCCTGAAGGCCCAGATGGCCCAGACGACGCCCTTCGTGGAGGCCCTGTTCGTCCGCGAGCGAGACCTGGAGCCGCTGGACACGCCGGAGCGCCGGGCGGGCCTGAAGGCGCGCCTGCGACAATTGGCCGGGACCATCGCCGACAAGGACCTGCAGCAGGCCTATCGCGACGACCTGCTGACCCGACTGGACGCGATCTTCGCCCGCCCGGAGCGCGAACCGCGCCGGGAATGGACGCCGCAGGGGCCGGGCGGCGGGCGCAGGCGCGGGGCCTGGGGCCAGCCGCCGGTTCCCGCCGCGCCCACGGCGGAAGGCAAGGCGGCGGCCCGCAGGCTGGCTCATCGGCTCGATCTGACGGCGGCGGCCCTGGTGCGTTATGCGCTCAATGATCCGGTGGTGCTGGACGATCACCTGGAGGACGCGCTGACCGCTAACGGCTTCGGCGATACGGCGCTATCCGAATTGGCGAGGGAAATCATTCGCCTGCGTCTTGACCATGACCATCTTGACTCGGCCACCCTCACACGCCATCTGGCGTCTTGCGGGTATAGTACGCTGCTGACAGACATCGACCGGGCCGCTGCGACATCGAGCGCGCCCATCCTGAAAACGGATGTCTCCCTCGACGCGGCTAGATCCCAGTGGTCGCAAGCCTTCGCCCGTCTTTCCAGACTGGCGGCGCTCGACGAGGCTATAGCCGCCGCCAAGGGGAACCTGGGCGGGCGATCAGCTATGGAGACCCTCGAGCGCCTGAAAGGCGAACGCGACGCACTGAAACGCGCGATCAGGGACTGGAACGATTAAGGCGGTTGAAGGGGTCGTTTAGGTAAACGGCCTTTAAGCGACCGCACTTCACCATTGGCGGCGCGGCCCTCGCGGGGAGTGGGGCGGCGCCGGACCGGAGACTTAGATGAGCACGACCACCGCTGACACGGAAGCGACCGAGACCACCGGGGGCGACGGCCCGCTGCTCGACCTTACCGACGCCGGGGTAAAGAAGTTCATCAAACAGGCCAAGGCCCGCGGCTACGTCACGATGGACGAGCTGAACAAGGTGCTGCCCAGCGAGGAAGTCACCTCCGAGGCCATTGAAGACACTCTGGCCATGCTGTCGGAGATGGGCGTCAACGTCGTCGAGGCGGAAGAAGACGCCGAGGGCGGCGAGGTCGCGGTCCGCGAGGAAACCGCGGTGGTCGAGACGACCAAGGAGCCGGCCTACGACCGCACTGACGACCCGGTGCGCATGTACCTGCGCGAGATGGGCTCGGTGGAGCTGTTGTCGCGCGAGGGCGAAATCGCCATCGCCAAGCGCATCGAGGCCGGCCGCGACACGATGATCCGCGGGCTGTGCGAGAGCGCCCTGACCTTCGAAGCCATCATGGTGTGGCGTGAGGAACTGGGTTCCGGCCGCATCCTGCTGCGCGAAGTGATCGACCTTGAGCAGACCTATGGCGGCCAGAACGCCGCCGCCGCCGAACTGGCCAGCGCGGCCGAGGAGGAGGTCGACGCCGAGGAGACCGAGGACGGCGAGGCCGTCGCCAAGGCCGAGGGCGAGGACGACGACGATTTCGACGACGGCGCCGGCCCGACCATCAGCGCCATGGAAGGCGAGCTGCGCGAAGGGGTCATGGCGACCCTGGACGCCATCGCCGCCGAGTTCGACAGCTTCCGCGGCCTGCAGGAAAAGCTGGTCGGCAAGCGTCTGAAGGGCGAGGACCTCTCGGACGCCGACCGCAAGGCCTATGAGACGGCGACGATGACCATCGTCCAGCACCTCAAGACCCTGAAGCTGAACAACAATCGTATCGAGGCCCTGGTTGAGCAGCTGTATGCGATCAACAAGCGCCTGATGGGTCTGGAAGGCCGCCTGCTGCGCCTGGCCGACAGCTACGGCATCAGCCGCGGCGAGTTCCTGAAGGCCTATTTCGGCTCGGAAATGAGCCCGACCTGGTCCGACCAGGTGAAGACCCTGGGCGTGCGCTGGACCAAGTTCGCCGAGAACGACGCCCAGCAGATCAGCGACATCCGCTCCGAGATCGCCGCCCTGGCCACCGAGACCGGCGTGCCGATCGACGACTACCGCCGCATCGTCCAGACCGTGCAGAAGGGCGAGCGTGAGGCCCGTCAGGCCAAGAAGGAGATGGTCGAGGCCAACCTGCGCCTGGTGATCTCCATCGCCAAGAAGTACACCAACCGCGGCCTGCAATTCCTTGATCTTATTCAGGAAGGCAACATCGGCCTGATGAAGGCGGTCGACAAGTTCGAGTACCGCCGCGGCTATAAGTTCTCGACCTACGCCACCTGGTGGATCCGTCAGGCGATCACCCGCTCGATCGCCGACCAGGCCCGGACCATCCGCATCCCGGTGCACATGATCGAGACGATCAACAAGATCGTCCGCACGTCCCGCCAGATGCTGCACGAGATCGGCCGCGAGCCGACCCCGGAGGAACTGGCCGAGAAGCTGGCCATGCCGCTGGAGAAGGTCCGCAAGGTCCTGAAGATCGCCAAGGAGCCGATCTCCCTCGAAACCCCCATCGGGGACGAAGAGGATTCGCACCTCGGCGACTTCATCGAGGACAAGAACGCCGTCCTGCCGATCGATGCGGCCATCCAGTCGAACCTGCGCGAAACCACCACCCGGGTGCTGGCGTCGCTGACCCCGCGGGAAGAGCGCGTGCTGCGGATGCGCTTCGGCATCGGCATGAACACCGACCACACGCTGGAAGAGGTCGGCCAGCAGTTCAGCGTGACCCGCGAGCGGATCCGCCAGATCGAGGCCAAGGCCCTGCGCAAGCTGAAGCACCCCAGCCGGTCGCGGAAGCTGCGCTCGTTCCTGGACAGCTAAGAGCGTTGACGAGGTTCGCCGTCGGGTGGAGCATTCCCACATGGCCGACGGCGAACTGTTCCTGAAACTCGACGACGACACGGCGCGCCGCCTGCGTGCGGCGGCGGAGGCGGCCGGTCAGGCTGTTGAGAGCTATGCTGCGGAACTGATTTCCAGCGGGCTGGCCGGCGAATGGGCGGACTCTTTTGCGCGGCTCGCCGAGTATGATCGGACCGGGGACTACATGTCCCTTGAGGAGGGGGCCGCATACTTCCGGACCAAGCTTGAAGAGCGGCTCGCTAACCGCAAATGAGCCGTGAGGTTCGGCTCTCTCCGGCTGCGCAACGCGACTTTGATCGGCTCGTCGACTTCCTTGAATCCAAGAGCCCAAGGGCGGCTTGGCGTGCCGCCGAAACCATACTCGCAGGACTTTCCAGCCTGAGTGACCGGCCCGAGCGCGGCCGACCTGTCTTTTGAGAGCACAGGGAACTTGTCGTCCGCTTTGGGCGGGACGGCTACCTCGTCCGATACCGTGTCGATCCTGACGCCGTGATCGTCGCCAGCATCAAGCACATCCGCGAGCAGCGCTGAGCCTCACCCCCAGCCGTAGTTGAAGCTGATGGAGATGCGGGGGATCTTGGCGGCGTTAGCCTCAACCTCGTGGCGCAGCCAGCTTTCCCACATCAGGATCGTGCCGGGCTCGGGCTGCAGGTAGACGAAGCTGCGGCTGTCTTCGGGGGCGTCGGCTGTGCGCGGCGGGGCGGCCATCATCATCGCCAGGCGCGGGTCCTCCAGCTTCAGGGCGCTCGCGCCGGGCGGGGTGCGGACATAGATGGTGCCGGACAGGACGCTGTGCGGGTGGATGTGGCTGGTGTGGGCGGCGCCCGGCTTCAGCACGTTGACCCACAGGCTGTTCATCTTCAGCCGCGCGCCACCGAGGTCGAAGGAAAGATCGCGGGCGAACTGGGCGGCGTGCTTGTCGAGCTTGCGCTTCAAGACATCGAACACGCTCATCCGCTGGGGCAGGTCGTCCAGGGAGGCATAGGAGGTGTAGCCGCCGTAGCGGTGCTCGCGGCACCAGGCGCGGCCGGCCATGTCCTCCTGCGCCAAGGACAGGCAGGCCTCCTCCAGCTCGCTGTTGAGCTCGGCAAAGCCGCGCTCGGCGGCGAGGGAGGCCTCATAGACCCGGGTGACGAAGAGGGCGCGGACGGTCATGCCGTTCGGCTAGAGCCTCAGCCGTTGGACGGCAAGCCCGTAGCCTGAAACCGGAGCAGTTCGCTCATCAGGCTGGCGGCGACGCGCTGGTTCTCCAGGGTCGCCAGCGTCTGGAGCTTCTCCTGCTTCTGGGTCTCGAAATCGTGGTGCAGGGTGGCGGCGTCGCGAGGTTGCGCCTGCCCCTCGGCGGGCGGCAGGGGCGGCAGGGCCTGAGACAGCATGCCAAGCTGGACAAGCGGGGTGGTCTTCATGGTCTAACCTCCTCGCGAAACCGAATAGCCAAGCTCGGTTAAACGATCGCGTTTGGAAGTGGTAAAGTTGCGTTTGCCTTGAGTATCCGAGGCCTGAAACCTACCCGGATCGGGCGCGTTGCTTAGACGATCATGTTGAGGGCGTCGCGGGTCATCTGGTCAGCCGTGCGGATGACGCTGATGTTGGCGCTGTAGGCGGACTTGGCCTGGATCTGCTCCACCGTCTCGCTGACCATGTCGATGCTGGCGTTGGGCGAGCCGGCCTGGGCTGTGCGTTGAGCGGAGGCCTCAAAGCGGCGAGTGGCGGCGAGCATGCCGTACTGGGCGGTGGCGATGGGGTTCATGGGCGATCCTTCCTCGCGGAAGAGCTTGATCGATCGCGGTAAAGGCCAAGCCAGTAAATGTGGTGAATATCCGCGGCGCGCGGCCGCAGCCATCCTGGGTTATGCTCGGTCGAAGATCCGGAGGTCCCCCATGGTTCGCTTCAGTTTGATCGCTTTCGTCACCGCGCTCGCCGCCGGCCCCGCGCTGGCCGAGAGCCCGGTCGTTCCCGCCACCACCAGCGTCTGCCTGGACGTGAACGGCAGCCTGTTGCCCGTGGTCTGCCACGTGCAGGGCAGCCGCCTGGATCGGCGCGACACCATCTGCCAGTGCCCGGAAGGCGCGCGCACAGACGCCTCGGTTTGCGCGCCGGGCGAGCGGCCGCCGGTGGAGAACCTGGCCCTGTCGCGGGCGCGCAAGGTCGCGGGCAAGGACGGGACCCTTGTGGGCGACAGCTTCGAGGGTCGACGCATGTGCGTCGACCTCTCTCAGCGGTAAGCGCCTACTTGCCGAGCGCGGCGTAGGTCAGCTTCTGGAAGGCGGGCAGGGCGGCGCGGCCGCCCAGGCGTTGGCCGGTAGCCAGCTGGCTCGCGGCCTCGGGGCCGAGCGGCATGGAGTTCTGGATCAGGTAGATCATCACCATGTCTTCTTCTGGATCGGCCTGCCACCAGGTGCCAAAGGCGCCCGGCCAGCCGAAGGAGCCTTCAGAGCCCGCGCCCATCCAGGCCTGCTTCTCCGGGTCAGTGATCATCGAGACGCCGAGGCCGAAGCCCTGGCCCATCCAGAACGGGATGCCCATGAACGGGATTTCGCGCTGCTGGGGCGTCAGGCGGTTGGCGGTCATCAGGGCATGCGTCTCGGGGCTGATCAGCCGCACGCCGTCGAGTTCGCCCTTGTTCAGCATCAGGCGCGCGAACTTCAGATAGTCATCGGCCGTGGAGATCAGGCCGCCGCCGCCGCCGCAGAAATGCGGAGCGTGGTCCTCATGCGGGAAGGAGACGTCGTCCAGCCGGTCATTGGCCTCATCCAGGCGATAGAGGTGGGCCATGCGGTCGCGCTTTTCGGGCGGGCACCAGAAGTCGGTGTCGACCATGCCGAGCGGCCCCAGGATGCGCTGCATCAGAAAGTCACGGAACGGCATGCCGGCGATGCGGCCGACCAGGAAGCCCAGGACGTCGGTGGCGTGGCTGTAGTGGAAGCGTTCGCCGGGCGCGAAGGACAGGGGAAGGCCCGCCAGCTTCTCCATCCACTGGTCCGGCCCATGCGGGTTGCTCAGCGGCGAGCCCAGGGCGTGCTCGTAGGCGTGGGCGATGGGACCGATCGAGGTGAAGCCATAGGCCAGACCCGAGCGGTGGGTCATCAGGTCCTCGATGGTGATGTCGCGCGGGGCGTCATAGACCTGGTCCAGCGGGCCGGTGGGGTCCTTCAGCACCTTCATGTTGGAGAACTCAGGCGCCCACTTGGTGATGGGGTCGTCGAGCTTGAGCTTGCCTTCCTCCATCAGCATCAGGGCGGCGACGGAGGTGACCGGCTTGGTCATGGAGGCGATGCGGAACATGGTGTCCCGGGTCATCGGCGCCTTGGCCGCCACGTCGCGCCAGCCCAGCGTGTTCAACTGGACGATCTCACCCTTGCGCCAGGTCAGGGTCACGAACCCCGAAAGGTCGCCCGCATCGACCACGGTCTGCAGATGCTTGGGGATACCGGCCAAAACCTCGGCCGAAAGGCCCGGTTGCGACTTGGAGATCTGGCTTCCGTCCATGGTCCTGGCGTCCTTCCCTGATGCGGCTCATCATACCGTCTATTCGGATAACCAATGGGCGGGGCCGATGGGCGCCGTCAAGCGGGGGGAAGGCGATGGCGTACGAGCGGGCGCGACAGAGGCTGGCGCCGACCAGCGTGTTCATCGGGCGGGTGCTGACCAATCTGCTGGTCGTGCTGATGTTGGTGGCGGCCTCCCTGGCGGTGGGGATGTGGGGCTATCACACCCTGGAAGGGGAGCCGTGGATCGACGCCTTTGCGGATGCGTCCATGATCCTGTCGGGGATGGGGCCGCTGAACCCGTTGCAGAACGATCAGGCCAAGCTGTTCGCCGGGGCCTATGCGCTTTATTCGGGGCTGTTCCTGGTGGCTGCGGCGGGGCTGATCCTGTCGCCGGTGCTGCATCGGATCCTGCACCGGATGCATGCGGCCGATGAAGACGAGAATCCGCCAGAGACGTGAGAGAGGCTTTGACCGAATGGCTCTGAAGGATGCGCTGTCGCCGCTTGGCCTGTTCTCGGCCCTGACGCCCAAGGACCCGTCGCGGCGCGTGCTGACCGCAGCGCCCTTCGGCCCGGGTCCGCGGCAAAGGCTCGATGTCTATGCGCCTCCGAAGGCGGAGGTTCCGGCGCCGGTGGCGGTGTTCTTCTATGGCGGGTCCTGGGAGACCGGGCGGCGCCAGGACTATGGCTGGGCGGCGCGGGCGCTTGCCGCCAAGGGCTTCCTCACCCTCCTGCCGGACTACAGGATCTATCCGGAAGCCGTCTATCCGGCCTTCCTGGAGGACGGGGCGGCGGCGGTGCGCTGGGCTGTGGAGCATGCGCCGGCGCACGGTGGGGATCCGCAGCGCATCGTGCTCGCCGGGCATTCGGCCGGCGCCTACATCGCCACCATGCTGGGCCTGGAGCCGCGCTGGCTGGACGCTGCCCAGGTGGAGCGGTCGCGGATCAAGGCCATCGCCGGCCTGTCCGGTCCCTATGAGTTCGTGCCGTTCAAGAACGACACCATCATCCGCACCTTCGGCCATGCGGACGACCCGCACCTGACCCAGCCCTGGCCACATGTGACCCCGGCCGCGCCGCCGGTCTTCCTGGGCCACGGCGACAGCGACAAGCTGGTCGGCCGCCGCAACCTGCGCACCCTGGCCGAGGCCTATCGCAAGCACGGGGCGACGGTGGAGGACCGGATCTATCCGGGCCTGGACCACGCCGGGATGGTGCTGGCCCTGTCCAAGCCGTTCCGTCGGCGGGGGACGGTGCTGGAGGATATGAGTGGGTTTCTGAGGCGGTGGGTTTAAGGGGAGCTCCCCTCCCCGCAGGGGGGGCTTTAGGTTACGAACACGGCGTCCCGTCCAGCTGCCGCTGATAGGCGGCGACCAGGCTGAGGTAGGGGGGCAGGAAGGTGTGGATCACCACGGGCTTGCCGTCGGTGGTGGTCCCGGCGACGCCGGCCCGCATCTCGAAGTGGGTGTGGATGGTGGTGGGCGTCTTGCCGAAGTCGTTGGAGGTCTTGCCCAGGTGGTCGCCGGCCTTGACCTCGGAGCCCTCGTGGACCGCCAACTCCTTCATGGTCATGTGCAGGTAGCGATAGACCCGGTGCGGCGGGGCCGCGGCGACCAGGGTGACGGTGTAGGTCCCGATGTCGGTGATGACGCCATCCTCGGCGGCCAGCACCCAATGGGCGTTCTTCTTGCAGCTGGCCGGGCGGATGTCCTGGCCCTGGTGGCCTGTGCCCGAGGCGCAGACCGGACTGGCATAGCCGCGGGCCTCACAGAAGTTGTCGCGCCAGGGCAGGGAATAGTTGGAGGCGTCGCACTGGCTGGGCTTGTCCTTCGGCCCCTTGCCGCCGCCCGCCCCATAGACCTGGGAATTGGCGAAGCCGCCGTCGGCCATGGGGAAGCAGAGATTGGGCGACCAGACCGTGCGGTCGAGATAGCCGGAGCCTGAGCCCGGGATCAGGTCGCCGGCCTCGCCATGCTGGAAGCTGGCGACCACCGGAGGGGCCTCGCCGGGATTGGCCGGGCTAGCGGGGCCGGCGGGCAGGGCCTCGTCCGAGGGCTGTTCCGCGCCGCCGTCGCCGACCGGCTCGCCGGGATCGGCGGCCGGCGTGGGGTGAGCCGGCGTCGCGGGCTGCCCCGGCTGGGCCGGCGCGGGCGGCTGCTTTTTTTCGCAGGCGGTCAGGGCCAGCAGGGCGAGCGAGGCCAGAAGGACGGTCTTGCGCATGGTCAGCCTCCCAGACCGGCGGCCTGGCGGGCGGCCTTGCCCATCACCACGCTGGTGGAGCGAGCCACCAGCTGGCGGACCAGGGCGTCATCGCGGCAGCGGGCGTCGGTGGGTTCGTCGCAGCGAAGCTCCACCGTGTAGAGCACCCCGTAGCGGACAAAGCTGGCCAGCTGGCCGTCGATGGTGCGCTGGATCACTAGGTCCTCCGGGCCGACCTGGGTGCGCAAGGGCGCGGTGACCGGCAGGCTGACCTTGGCGGTGGTCCCGGTGAGCGCCCAGCCGGCGCCGGCGATGTCGGCGCTGATCGCGTAGTAGTCGCCGAAGGAATAGATCCGGGCCGTTTAGAAGCCCGGCGCAACCGGCAGCAGGATCGGCAGGCGGGTGCGGTCGACAGTGGCCTGATCAAGGCCCAGCCCCGCGGCGGCCTGAGGCCCTTGGCCCTGGCTCTGGCGCAGGCCCCCAACGGCGGCGGCCCAGTCGACGCCGCCCCGCGGGGCGGCCGTGGCGCGGGTCAGAGGCGTGGAGGGCCGGACCTGGGAGGCCGCCGGCGCGGCCGCGAGCGCCAGCGCCACCAGCAATCCCAGACGCGGCAGGTTTCGTGGTTCCATCGTCAGCCCCCCGGCTTGATCCCCAGATTGAGCATGGCTGCTTTTTCAGGGCTTGTTAACCAAAGGTTGCGGCCGGGCGGCCGGAATTCGCCTCCGGTGACGTGGCGTCGTGGGCGGCGCGCAATTGAACGGTCCCCGTATCGGGGCTATATCCGCGCTCCCCGCATCAGAGAGACCTCCCCATGCTCGTGACCCTGATGAAGGCCAAGCTGCACCGCGCGACGGTGACCCAGGCCGACATGGACTATGAAGGCTCCATCGCCATCGACCGTGATCTGCTGGACGCCTCGGGCATCCTGCCGCACGAGCAGGTGGACGTGCTGAACATCACCACCGGCGCCCGGTTCACCACCTACGCCATCGAGGCGCCGCGCGGCTCCAAGGTCATCGGCGTGAACGGCGCCGCCGCCCGCCTGGTCCAGACCAACGACAAGGTGATCATCGTCACCTACGGCATGCTGCCGGAGGAAGAGGCGCGGAACTATTCGCCCACCGTCGTGCTGCTGGACGACGGCAATCAGATCAAGAAGGCCGCGTGATGCGCCCCGCGGCGGCTCTCGTCCTTGTCACCCTGGGGCTTGTTCCGCTGAGCTTGGCCGCCTGCGCGCCCCAGGCCGGCAAGGCGATCAACAAGGACCAGCTGGACGATGCGGTCGGCGCGGCTATCGGCGATCCCAACACCTGCGTGGTGCTGGCCTCGCGCAGCGGCAAGACCGTGGTCTACGAGTTCGGCAACTACCTGACCTGCACCCATCCCTGGCCGGACTGCGCCGGGGGCAAGCGTACGGCGCGGGACTTCCTGAACCAGACCATCGGCAAGGCCGAGGCGACCCGTGAGAGCTGCGCCAGCCTGGAAGACGGCTCGCGCGGCGTGGCGTGGTCGGCCGGCCCGACGCCGGATCCGGACCTGGCCTACGCCGCGGCCATGGAAGGCCCGAACGTGCCGCCGGGCGTGGTCATCGCCGACAAGCTAAAGGCGGCGTTCGAGAAGGCGGGGCTTTAGCGGCCGCCGACGTCACGTCCTCCTGGATTGGCGTCCACGAACCACACGAACCACACGAACGAGGGCTTCTCCCTCTTTGTCGTCATGGCCGGCCTTGTGCCGGCCACCCATACGCGCCTGATCCTGCCGATACGGAGTTCATGGATGGCCGGGACAAGCCCGGCCATGACGGCTTTGGGGGTTTACCGGCCCAGTTCGTACACCGCGCTGATGTCGACGCGGACGGCGATTTCGCCGGCGGCGACAGGGGTGGACTCGGCCTTGTCGAAGCGGGCCATGGCCAGCATCGGCACGGGCGAGGGCGGGGTGTAGCCGCCGCCTTCCGACAGGGTGACCAGGCGCTGGACCTTGTAGCCGGTGGCCGCCGCATAGAGGTTGGCCTTGGCGGCGAGCGCCTTGACCGCTTGCAGCCGGGCGGCGTTCTCGGCCGCGGACGGATCGGACAGGCCGAAATTGATGCCGTTGACCTGGTTGGCGCCGGCGTTGACCGTGGCGTCCACCGCCTGGCCGAGCTTGGCCAGGTCGCGGACCACGATGGTCACCTGGTTGGACGCCTGATAGCCGCGCAGCTTGGGCGGCTCGTTCTGGACGTAGTCGTACTGGGCCGACAGGTTCAGGTTCGAGGTCTGGACGTCCTTGTCGGCGATCCCGGCCCGCTTCAGGGCGGCGATGACCTTGGTCATCTGGGCGGCGTTGGCCTGCATGGCGCCGGCCGCGGTCGCAGCCTCGGTGTTCACGCCCAGATTGATGGTCGCCATGTCCGGCGTGACGCGGGTCTCGCCATAGGCCGACAGGTTCAGGGTGGTGGCCTGAACCCCGGGCGGCGCGGCGGGCGCGGCCGCCTGGGCCAGGGCGGCGGGGGCGGCCGCCGAGGCGGCGATCAGGAGGCCGAAGGCGCCGGCGCGGGCGAGGGTGGTCATTGAAGTCTCCCTGAAGGGCTGTGAACTCGAACCTAGCTGCGCCGCTCTCAAAGCGCGAGCGACAGCGCAGGTTCCCCTCCTCGCAAATCCAACATGAACGCAGGCTTTAAGGCCCGTGCAGCCCGTGGTAACCGAGCGCTCCGCAGCGCTGCAGGGGCCTGTAGCTCAATGGTTAGAGCCGACCGCTCATAACGGTCTGGTTGCAGGTTCGAGTCCTGCCGGGCCCACCAGCCTTCGCTTGCTTCGCAAGCTACGGCTCGGCAAGCCAGCCCACTGAGTAGGATGCGAAGCTAGCGAAGGCTGCGTCGCTATTCCGCCGCCGCCGCTGCGGCGATTTCGTGGGCGGGGGTCCAGACGTAGGCGTTGACGAGGCCTGGGGTCAGGCGGCCCTGGTCCTGGTAGCCCTTGAGCTCCAGCAGCAGGCCGGGGTCGATTGAGGCGAAGCGGGAGCCGAAGCTGACGCCGCCCTTGTTGTCGGGGCCGGGCGCGAAGAGGGCGGCGTTGATCTCGGGCTGCTTGATGACGAGCATGGCGGCGGCCTTGCGCGCCATGTGCGGCTGGGCGCTCGCCAGGTTCGGGGTGCGGGCGAACTCGTCCGTGATCATCCGGACCAGCTTGAGGGTCGGGATCGTGCGCAAATGGGCCACGACGTCGAACGACACGAGGTTCGACAGTTCCAGGTCCAATACGGTGTCATTGAGCAGGAAATGCACCGCCACGCCCTCCTTTCCACAGCGCGGGAATTTCGCCGAACGCGGTTAGGGCTTGGTTGACACCTGGCTACGGGGTGACCCGGATTGGGGCGCGCGGGGCGGCTTGCCTTCCGCACGGACAGCCGGCGAAGCTGGCCGCCAATTCAAAAGCGACAAGACGAGGAAACGACCATGGCCATCGACTTCGACATTCCGGCGGAGGCCAAGGCCATCCGCGAGACGGTGCGCGCCTGGGTGCAGGACGAGTGCATCCCGGCCGAGAAGCGCCTGGTCGCCGGCGAGGACTACAAGACCGTGCTGGGCGAGCTGCGCACCAAGGCGCGGGCGCGGGGCCTGTGGTGCCCCTTCATCCCCAAGGAATACGGCGGCATGGGCCTGGGCCCGCTGGCCAACGCCCTGGTGCAGATGGAGTTGGGCGAGAGCTATCTGGGCGCCCTGTCGATGAACACCCAAGGACCTGATGACGCCACCATGCTGACCCTGCTGGAGCACGGCACGCCGTTCCAGAAGGAGAAGTACCTGAAGCCGCTGCTGAACGGCGAGAAGCGCATCTGCTACTCGATGACCGAGAAGGCGGCCGGCGCCGACGCCACCGGCATGCAGACCCGCGCGGTCAAGGACGGCAACGAGAACTACATCCTGAACGGCGAGAAGTGGTTCTCCTCGGCCGCCAGCGTCGCCGATATCGCCGTGGTGATGGCCAAGACCGACCCGGACGCCCCGCGCCACCGCCAGTTCTCGACCTTCATCGTCGAGCTGCCCAACCCCGGCTATCGCATCGTGCGCGACATCGGGACCATGGCCGCTGAAGGCCCGCTCTCCCACGTGCTGGGCGGCGGGCATTCCGAGGTCGAGATCAAGGACCTGGTGGTGCCGGCCGAGAACCTGCTGGGCGGGGAGGGCAACGGCTTCGCCATGGGCCAGCACCGCCTGGCCTACGGCCGTCTGCGTCACGGGATGCACAATGTCGCTATGGCCCAGCGGGCGCTCGACCTGGCCACCGCCCACGTGACCAGCCGCTCAACCTTCGGCAAGCCGCTGGACGAGCGCCAGGGGGTGCAGTGGATGCTGGCGGACTGCGCCAGCGAACTCTACATGGCCCGGCTGATGCTGATGCACATCGCCTACAAGGCCGAGCGCGGCATGGACCTTCGGCAGGAGAACTCCATCGCCAAGGTGTTCCTGGCCCACATGGTGCACAAGGTGGTGGACACCGCCATCCAGCTGCACGGGGCGCTGGGCTATTCCACCGATACGCCCCTGGCGCGCTGGTACACTCACATCCGCTCGCAGCGGCTGGTGGATGGGCCGGACGAGGTGCACCGCTGGACGGTGGGCCGCAATGTGATCAAGGCCTTCAAGGAACACGGCACCACGGCCTCGGCGGCCGGCGGCGACCTGCTCTGAGGCCCTAGAGGGGTGGCGGCCCGGCCGTCACCCCTTAAGGGCGTTCACATAGGTTCCCATGTCGAAGTAGTCGCGCCAGACGGCGATCTTGCCGTCGCGCATCTCAAAGACCCCGCAGCAGGGCAGGTTGACCGGCTTGGCGCCGACCAGGGTGCGGTCCAGGCGCTCGGCGATGACCACGTCGCCCTTGGACATCAGGTTGAGGATGTCCCACTCGGTGGCGGTCCAGTCCTTCAGGAAGGCCCCGATGAAGCCCTTCAGGGCTGCATGCCCCGCGACCGGCTGGGTCGGCATGTTGTGATAGACGCCATCGGGGGTGAAGAAGGCCGTCAGCTCCTCCGGATCGCGCCGGCTCCAGGCCTCGATGAACGTCCGGATGATGTCTTCGTTGGCCTGGCTCACGCGCGCCTCCCTTTGGGCTTTTGACCTGCTTAGCGGTTCCCGAACGGGGCCTCCAGGCTGACCTGGGGTTCGGTGAACCAGGCCGCGCCGTCCTCGGTGACGTAGAAGTGGTCTTCCAGGCGCACGCCGAACTGGTCGGGGATGACGATCATCGGCTCATTGGAGAAGCACATGCCGGGCTGCAGCGGGGTCTTGTCGCCGCGCACCAGATAGGGCGCCTCGTGGATCGACAGACCGATGCCGTGGCCGGTGCGATGGGGCAGGCCGGGCAGGGCGTAGTCGGGGCCGAGGCCCTCGGCTTCCAGGACGGCGCGGGCGACGGCGTCGATCTGTTCGCAAGGCACGCCCGGCTTCACGGCGGCGAAGGCGGCGGCCTGGGCGCGCTTCTCGATCTCCCAGATCCGGCGGTGTTCGGGGCTGGGTTCACCGAAGACATAGGTGCGGGTGATGTCGGAGTTGTAGCCCTGGACCCGGCAGCCGGTGTCGATCAGCACCAGGTCGCCGGACGTGAGCGTCTGTTCGCCGGGCAGGCCGTGGGGATAGGCGCTGGCCACCCCGAACTGCACCGCGCAAAAGCTGGAGCCGTCATCGGCCCCGAGCGCCCGATGCGCCTGATCGATGAAGCGGCGGACCTCGCCGGTGGTGATCCCCTCGGCCAGGATGCGGGCGGCGCGGCGGTGGACTTCCAGGGTCATGGCCTTGGCCTGGGCCATCAGGGCCAGTTCGGCCGGCGACTTTGTCATCCGGCAGCCGTCGACCACCGGCGCGGCCTCCAACAGTTCCAGGCCAGGGGACGTCTTGGCCAGGCCATTGGCGACCGAGAAGGGCGCGGCGGGGTCGAGGGCCAGGCGGGTGGCTCCCAGGTCGGCGAGCATGGCGGCGGCGAGCGCGCAGGGGTTTTCGTGCTCCTCCCACAGGGCGATCCCGGCCGCGATGGCGAGGCTGGCTTCCAGGGAGCCCAGTTCGAAGCGCGGGCAGATCATGCGCGGGGCGCCGTCCACCGGCAGCAGCAGGGCCACCAGGCGCTCCGTGGCGCCCCAGGCGACGCCGGTGAAATAGCGCAGGCTGGCGCCGGCGGTGATCAGCAGGGCCTGGGCGCCCATCTCGCGGGTCAGGGCGCGGGCGCGGTCCAGGCGTTGGAGTCGCTCGTCCTGGCTGATGGGCGCCGCGGGGGTCGGCCAGGGGCGCAGGTCCGCCAGTTCCGCCGCCGCGGTCGAGCCGCCAATCCCGTATCCCGCCATCTCTTCGATCCCTCGCCTTACCCAAATCGGGCCACGTCGCCGGCCTGAGTAAACCCAAATTCAACCCGCGCACCGCGAGATGGTAGCCCAGCAACCGGGACGGGTTTCCATGAGCGCGCGGCGCAGTCTTCCCAGCACTAATCTCACGCGGGCCGATCTTTCGGAACTGTGCGTGCTGGTGGTGGACGACCATGGCCATACCGCGCGCCTGATCGCCGACATCCTGCGCGCCGGCGGGGTAGGGCGGGTGCATGTGAAGACCGACTCCAAGCACGCCCTGGCTAGCCTGCACGCGATCAATCCGGACATCATCTTCACCGACCGGATGATGCCCTACATGGACGGCCTGACCTTTGCGCAGACCATCCGCCAGGCGGCCCTGGTGGGCGGCGACGTCGTCCCCCGTCCGGAAATCCCCATCGTCATGGTCACCAGCCAGGCGGCGCTGCTGGACGTGGAGCTGGCCCGCCAGGCCGGCGTCAACGAGTTCGTGCTGAAGCCCTTCACGCCCGCGGCCCTGCTGTCGCGGATCGAGCTGGTGCTGCGCAAGCCCCGGCCCTTTGTGGTCAGCGAGTCCTATGTGGGGCCTGACCGGCGTCGCAAGGCGCAGCTGGACTATTCCGGCCCGACGCGGCGCCGCTCCGATCCGGTGGAAATGTCGGACGCCGGCGAACGCAACCTGACCCGCCAGACCATCGCGGTCGAGCTGGCCGCCCTGCGCCGGCTGATCCGCGCCCGCGGCGGCCTGGACCGCAGCCTGATGCAGATGACCCACCGGGTGATCCAGCACACCCGCTTCCGCGCCCTGCAGGTGCGCGACCGCACCGTGGAGCGGACCACAAACTCGCTGCTGGCCTATATCGACGCCGTCGGCGGGCCGGAGGCTTGCGACCGCGAGATCCTGGAAGTGCACTTCGACGCCATCGTCACCCTGATGGGGATCGATGAGGCCGACACGGCCCAGGCGGACAAGATCATCCGCAATCTTGAGCTGACGGTGGAGTACAAGGCCGCCGAGCGCCTGAAGGAAGAGGCGCGGCTCAAGACCGAAATGCCCATCGCGGTCTGAGACGGACCAGCCTATATGGGCGGCCATGGCCGAAGCCTTCAACGACCTGACCCTGCCCGCCGAAAAGGCGGAGCGCTACGCCACGCTCGCCGAGGAGATCGCCTCGGTGTTGGCGGGCGAGCCCAACCTGACCGCGCGCATGGCGACGGTGGCCTCCATGCTGGCCAACAGCTTTGCGCACTATTTCTGGACCGGCTTCTATGTGGTCGACCCGGCCAAGGGCGACGAGCTGGTGGTCGGGCCTTACCAGGGCACGCTGGGCTGCCTGCGGATCGCCTTCGGGCGCGGGGTCTGCGGGACGGCGGCGGCGACGCGCACCACCCAGGTGGTGGAGGACGTGCACGCCTTTCCGGGACACATCGCCTGCGACAGCCGCTCGGCCAGCGAGATCGTGGTCCCGGTGTTCGGCAAGGCGGGCGAGCTGATCGCCGTGCTGGACGTGGATTCCGAGGCGCCGGCGGCGTTCGACGCGACGGACAAGGCCTGGCTGGAACGCATACTGGCGGCCACCTTCAGCTAGGTCTTCCCGGTCCGGTGCTTGCAGGAAGTGGGGAAAATTTCCCCTTCCGGGACACATTGCACCGATGACCGCCCAGACCCTGCATCCCGCCGAACTGTCCCTGGTCGATATCGCGGCCTGGCGCGCCCTGTGCGCGGCCGAGCCGGCCTACGCCAATCCGCTGATGGGTCCGGACTTCGCCCTGGCCGTGGGCGAGGTGAGGGGCGACACCCGCGTGACGGTGTGGCGGCGCGACGGGCGGGCGGTGGCCTTCCTGGCGCATCATCGCCGTCCGGGCGGCCTGGCGCGGCCGGTTGGCGCGCCGCTCAGCGACTATCACGGCGTTGTGGCCGAAGCCGGTTTCGACGGCCTGGCGGCCATGGCCGAGGCCGGCCTGTCCGCCTATCCCTTCACCGGCCTGATCGATCCGGCCGGCCCGCTTTCGGGCGCGGTGGCCGGCGAGCGTGAAGCCTATGTGATCGAACTCGACGGGGAACCGGCCGAGTATCTTGAGGCCCTGCGCGCCGCCAGCCCCAAGCGGTTCAAGAACTATCGCCGCCTGGACCACAAGCTGGACCGCGAGGTGGGCGAACTCAGCGTCCGTGCGCCCGATTGGGACGAGGCGGCCTTTGAGCAATTGCTCACCTGGAAGCGCGAGCAGCTGATCCGCACCGGGGCGCATGATTTCCTGGGGCCGGACTGGACGCGCGACCTGCTGCGCAATCTGTTCGCCCGCCGCGAGGGCGAGTTCCAGGGCCTGATGATCAACCTCTATGCCGGCGACCGGCTGGTGGCGGGGCACTTCGGCATTCGCCTGGGCGGCGTCTATCACCCCTGGATCGCCTCCACCGACCCGGCCCTGGCCGCCTGGTCGCCGGGCCAGGTGTTCCTGCTGCGGGCCATCGACGCCATGGGGCCTCTGGGCCTGACCAGCTACGACATCGGCCCCGGCCACGATCACTACAAGAAGCCCTATGCCCGCACCGTGCGCCGGATCGGCCAGGGGCTGGCGGCCACCGACAGCGCCTTTGGCCTGGCCGCCAAGGTCGCCGAGAGCGCCTGGATGTGGGCCGGCGCGGGCCGTGAAGGATTTGTCGACAAGGTCAAGCGCAGACTGGACACCATCGCCATGGTGGAGACGTCGCTGGCCGGCCGCGTGCGGGGCCTCGCCGCCGCCGCCGGGGCGCTGCGCAAGTCCGACCCGGAATCCGAGGCCGCCTAGATGTCCGCCCCGCACGTCAGTCTGATCATCCCGACCCAGCGCCGGCTGGAGGGACTGACGACGGCCGTGCGCTCGACGTTCCGCCAGCAGGGGATCGAGGCTTCGAGCCTTGAGCTGGTGGTGGTGGACAATGACGTCCAGCCCTCGGCCCAGGCCACCGTCGAGGCCCTGGCCGCCGAGGCGCCGTTCCCGGTCATCTATGTGCATGAGCCGGAGCCGGGCGTGGCCAACGCCCGCAACGCCGCCATGGCCAAGGCGCGCGGCGCCTTTATCGCTTTCCTGGACGACGACGAGGAGGCTCCCGAGGGCTGGCTCGCCGCCTTGCTGGCGGCCCAGAAGCAGTTCGAGGCCGATGTCGTTTTTGGTCCCGTGCGGGGCCGGGCGCCGGCCGAGATCGCGCGCCATCGCGGCTATCTGGAATGGTTCTTCTCGCGGGTCGGCCCGGCTGAGGCCCAGCTGCTGGACCACTATTACGGCTGCGGCGACAGCCTTTTGAAACGCTCCAGCCTGCCCGATCCGGTCGCGCCGTTCTCGGCCATCCGCAACCACATCGGCGGCGAAGACGACCTGTTGTTCGGGGCCATGAAGGATCGCGGTTCGCGCTTCGCCTGGGCGCCTGAGGCCTGGGTCTGGGAAGACCCGGTCCCGGCCCGCCTGACCCTCGACTACACGATCCGCCGGGCCTTTGCGTATGGCCAGGGACCGAGCTCGGCCTGCGCGATCCAGCACGACCGGCTGGGGATCGCCCGCTGGATGCTGATCGGCCTGGCCCAGGCCGCGGTCTATGGCGCCGTGGCCCTGGCCCAGCGGCTGATCGGCTCGGAACGCTACGCCTTTACGCTCGACCGGGCCGCCCGAGGCCTGGGCAAGACCCTGTGGTGGGGTCCCTTCAAGATTCACTTCTACGGCCTGAGGCCCGCGACATGAGCATCATCAAGGACTGGACCCCGGAGAAGGGGCGCGCCTTCACCCGCGAGAACCTCGCCTTCGAGCACGGCCTGCACGAGCGGCCGATGTTCGACGACGCCGGCCTCGAGCAGCTGCTGGACACCTATCCGCGCGAAAAGCTCGGCGTCTTCACCATGGGCGAGGACCCCAAGGCCTGGACCACCTGGCGCCGCGGTCGGGCTGACAACCTGTCTGGCGGACAGCTGCTGGAGGCGGCCAAGTCGGGCCGCATCTGGCTGAACCTGCGCCACACCAATGAGTACCTGGAGCCCTATCGCCAGCTGGAGGCGGAAATCTTCGCCGAGAAGCACGCGCATGCGCCGGGCCTGAAGACCTTCAAGCGCGACCTGGGCATGCTGATCTCGTCGGCCAACGCCCAGGTCTTCTATCATCTGGACGTCTCGCTGGTGACCCTTTGGCAGCTGCGCGGCCAGAAGCAGGTCTGGGTCTATCCGGTCGAGGAGCCCTATGTGGGCGAGCAGGACCTGGAGCGGATCGTCCTGCGCGAGACCGCCGAGCAGTTCGCCTTCGATCCCGCCTGGGACGCCGGCGCCGAAAGCCACATCCTGACCCCTGGCAAGATGGTCACCTGGAAGCAGAACGCCCCGCACCGGATCGAGAACGGCCCGATGCTGAATGTCTCGCTGTCCATCGAGTTCATGACGCCCCAGGCCCTGATGCGGGCCAATGTCATCTACGCCAACGGCCTGATGCGCCGCCGGCTTGGCGCGCAGCCGAAGCTGGTGGACGGCTTCACCCCGGGCAATATCGGCAAGCTGGCCGTGGCGCGGGGCGCCAAGGCGCTTAATCTGCAGAAGCCCAACGAGCGGGTCCTGCCCCCCAGCTTCCGGCTGGACGCGGGCCGGCCGGGTCTGCTGCTGCCGGCCTGAACCACCGCTCCCAGGCTTGACCCCGCAGGGGTTAGAGAGCCATTTGGCTTCCGCCACGGCGCCTGAGATAGAGACGCCAGCGACGCGCATATGACGCGCATTCCATGGGAGCGAAACAATGGCTGAAGCCTATATCGTCGCGGCGACGCGTACGGCTGGTGGTCGCAAGGGCGGCAAGCTGAAGGACTGGCATCCGGCCGACCTGGGCGGCTCGGTGCTCAACAACATCATCGACCGTACCGGCATTGATCCGGCCGCCGTCGAAGACGTCATCATGGGCTGCGTCGGCCAGGTGGGCGAGCAGGCCGTGAACATCGCGCGCAACGCGGTGCTGGCCTCCAAGCTGCCGGAAAGCGTGCCGGCCACCTCGGTCGACCGTCAGTGCGGTTCCTCGCAACAAGCCATGCAGTTCGCGGCCCAGGCCGTGATGAGCGGCACCATGGACGTGGTGATCGCCTCGGGCGTGGAAAGCATGACCCGCGTGCCGATGGGCCTGGCCGCTGTGCTGCCGGCTCAGAACGGCTTCGGCAACTACAAGAGCCCGCGGATGGAAGAGCGCTATCCGAACATCCAGTTCAGCCAGTTCATGGGCGCCGAAATGGTCGCCGAAAAGTACGGCCTGACCAAGGATGAGCTGGACGCGTTCTCGTACGAGTCCCACCGCCGGGCGATCGCGGCCACCCAGGCCGGCGCCTTCAAGAACGAAATCGTCGCTCTGGAAATCACCGACGCCGAGGGCAACAAGACCCTGCACACCGTCGACGAAGGCATCCGCTTCGACGCCTCGCTCGAAGGCATCAAGGGTGTGAAGCTGCTGCGTGAGAACGGCCGCCTGACCGCCGCCTCGTCCAGCCAGATCTGCGACGGCGCTTCGGCCGTGATGGTCGTGTCGGAAAAGGCTCTGAAGGAACACGGCCTGAAGCCGCTGGCCCGCATCCACCACCTGTCCCTGCTGGGCCATGACCCGGTGATCATGCTGGAAGCTCCGATTCCGGCCACCGAGCGCGCCCTGAAGCGTGCGGGCATGAAGATCGACGACATCGACGCCTTCGAAGTCAACGAAGCCTTCGCCTCGGTTCCGGTCGCCTACGCCAAGCACCTCGGCGCCGACCCGGCCAAGATCAACGTCAACGGCGGCGCGATCGCGCTCGGCCACCCGCTCGGCGCCTCGGGCACCAAGCTGATGGCGACCCTGCTGGGCGTGCTGGAACAGAAGGGCGGCAAGTACGGCCTTCAGACCATGTGCGAAGGCGGCGGCATGGCCAACGTGACCATCGTCGAGCGTCTGTAAGACCAAGATGGCCGGACGCGTCATCGCCATCACGGGCGCGTTCGGCGTCCTCGGCTCCGCGGTCGCCAAGGCGGCGGCGGAGCAGGGGTACAAGGTCATCCTGATCGACTATGCAGCGACCCCGCCCGCGGGCCTGCTGGCGGCCTGCGGGCCCCAGGCCCAGGTCCGCGGCGGGGTCGATCTGTCTGAGCCCGGCGCGGCGACCACCGCCATCGACCATGCGGCCCAAGCCTTCGACGGGCTGGACGTACTGGTGAACATCGCCGGCGGCTTCGTCTGGCAGACCCTGGCCGACGGCGCGCCCGAAGCGTGGGACGCGATGTTCCGCATGAACCTGGCCACCGCGGCCAACGCCAGCCGCGCGGCGATCCCGCACCTGGCGGGCTCCAAGGCGGGCCGGATCGTCAATATCGGCGCCAATGGCGCGGTGAAGGCCGCCGCCGGCATGGGCGCCTATGCCGCCTCCAAGGCCGGCGTCCACAAGCTGACCGAAAGCCTGGCCGAGGAGCTGAAGGCCCAGGGGATAACGGTCAACGCCGTCCTGCCCTCGATCATCGACACCCCGACCAACCGCGCCGACATGCCCGATGCGGACCATTCCGCCTGGGTTGCGCCCGCTGACCTTGCAGCGGTGATCCTGTTCCTGGCGTCCGAAGAGGCGCGCGCGGTGACCGGCGCCCTGCTGCCGGTGACCGGCCGGGTCTAGCCTTAGGCTGCAAACCGGCTAAATACGTCCGGCTGCCGTTTCGGCAGGCCTGTCAGTTATTTGCTCGCGTCTTTCATTTTTCTGGATTTCAGCCGCAGTCGCGGCGCGGCGCCTCGGCGCCGGCAAGTAGGGCGGGGGCCCTTGTCATGCGTAAGACCATCCTCCTGGCGCTGAGCGCCCTGGCGGCTTCGGCGCAATTGGCCATGGCGGCCGAGCCCGAGACCGGGGTCATCTCGTACAACGCCGGGTATTTCGCGGCGGTCGGGCCGACGACGGCGCTCGACATGGTCATGCGCCTGCCGGGCTTCACCTTCGACAAGGGCACGGTGGTGCGCGGCCTGGAAGGCTCGGGCGGCAACGTGCTGGTGGACGGCGCCGTGCCGGTGGCCAAAAACGACACCCTGGACGAGATCCTGCGGCGCATCCCGGCCGCCTCGGTGGCGCGCATCGATGTGATCCGCGGCGGCGCGCCCGGCATCGACATGCAGGGCCGCACGGTGGTGGCCAACCTGGTGCGCAAGCAAACCGCCGGCTTCCAGGGCGCGGTGAGCCTGTCGTCGCACTATCTGGATGACCATCGGGTGCTGAACTCGGTGCGCACCGAGTGGCAGTGGCGCTGGAACGGCAAGCTGGTGGAGCTGTCCACCGTGCTGGGCAAGGGGCCGGACGACCAGCTGGGCGACGGCCAGCGCATTCGGGTGACGCCGGCGGGCAATGTGCTGATCCGCTCCAACGTCGACGCTGACGCCGGGGGCCTGCGCAAATGGCTGATCGGCGCCTATGAGACCCCGGCGTTCGGCGGGCGACTGCGCCTGAACGGGGCCTTCATGCCCAATCCCTATTCGGCCGAGATCATGGATCGGCTGGAGACGCCGCCGGGCCGGGAATACGAATACGACACCATGGACAAGAGCCAGGCCGAGCTCGGCGCGCGCTGGTCGCGCAGCTTCGGGCCGACGTCCTTGGAACTGATCGCCTTCCAGCAATGGAACGACAACGACACCAAGGCGCGCTTCACCTCGGCGACCATCGACCGGGACTTCCGGCTGGACAAGAAGGTCACCGAGAGCGTCGGCCGGGCCAACCTGCGCCGCAAGCTTTCGGACCAATGGACCGTGGAAGGCTTTGTCGAGGGCGCGAAGAACACGCTCGATAGCCAGACCCGCTTCATCCAGAACGGCGTGAATGTCCGGGTGCCGGCCGCCAATGTGCGGGTCGAGGAGCAGCGCGCCCAGGTGGCCGCCGCCGCGATCTGGCGACCCAACCCGACGCTTTCGGCCGAGTTCGGGGTGCGCCAGGAACGCTCGACCGTGACCTCCAGCGGCGACGTGGTTCTGGAGAAGACGCTGAGCTTCACCAAGCCGCGGGTCACGGTGACCTGGTCGCCGGATCCCAAGGACCAGGTGCGGCTGCGGGTGGAGCGTGAGGTCAGCCAGCTGAACTTCGACGACTTCGTCTCGTCGTCGCAGCTGGTGAACACCGGCTCGCTGCTGGCCGGCAATCCGGACCTGTCGCCGCAACAGGCCTGGGTGGCCGAGGCGGCGGTTGAGCGGCGGTTCTGGAAGACCGGGGCGGCGGTGCTGACCCTTCGCCACTACGAGCTGAAGGACGTGATCGACCGGGCGCCGGTGTTCAACCGGGCGGGCGTCGCCGTGGCTGACGCCCCCGGCAATATCGGCGAGGGGACCAAGGACGAGCTGGTGGTCAGCCTGTCGACGCCGCTGGAAAAGCTCGGCATCGCGCGGGCGCAGCTGAAGACCCAGGCCACCTGGCGCAAGTCCGAGGTGACGGATCCGGCGACGGGTCTGGGGCGCGAGATCTCCATCCTGCACCCGCTGGACTGGGAGCTGCACTTCACCCAGGACCTGCCGGCGTGGAAGTCGAACTGGGGGATCGATCTGTTCTCCGCCTATCGCGAGCGGGCGTTCCGCTTGACCGAGATCGAGACCAAGAAGTCCGAGACGATGTTCGGGGTGTTCATCGAGGCCAAGCCGCGGCCCGACCTGATCGTCCGCACAGAGTTCCAGAACCTGGGCGCGCGAGATGTGAACCGCATCCGCGAGGTGTGGGCGGGACCGCGGGCCACGAGCGCGCAGCTCTATACCGACAGCCGGAACCTGCAGTTCGGCCGGGCCCTGTTCATCCGGGTCCGCAAGATCTTCTAGGCCTGGTCGACGAGGCCCAGTCGCGGGACGAGGCTTCCGCGGGCCAGGGCCGCGCCGGGGGCGACCACGGCGTTGGCGCCCAGACGCACGCCGTCGGCCAAGAGGGCGCCGAACTTGTCGACGCCGGTGTCGATCAACCGGCCGTCGTGGTGGAAACGGATGCGCTTGTCGGCCTTTTCGTTGCGGTAGTTGGCGATGATGGAGCCCGCCTCCAGGTTCACGCCCGCGCCCAGGACGCTGTCGCCTACGAAGTTGAAGTGGGCGAGCTTTGAGCCGGCGAACATGAAGCTGGATTTCAGCTCTGCGCCGGGTCCCAGGATGCAGTTGTCGTCCAGCCAGCAGCCATCGCGCACATAGGCGCCGGCGGCGATGAAGCCGTGAACGCCGATCACGGCCGGGCCCTTGAGGATCGCGGCGGCCTCGACGGTGGCGGTGACGTGGACGGCGATGTCACCTTCGATCCGGTAGTCGGCCCGATCCTTAAGCTCGGCCACCAGCTCGGCGACGATGGCCCGCGACATGGAGGTCAGGGCCCAGGGCGGGGCCTCTGACCAGCGGGCCAGCGGGGACTGGGCGAAGCGGTCGATGTGGTCGGCGGCGCGCATCGGCTCAGCTGGCCGGGGCCACGCGCCAGACGGCGTTTCCGGCGTCATCGGCCACCAGCAGGGCGCCGCGGGCGTCCACCGCCACCCCGACGGGGCGGCCATGGGCCTGGCCCTTGGCGTTCAGGAAGCCGCCCAGGAACACTTCGGGCTTGCCACTGGGGCGACCGTTGGCGAAGGGGATGTAGACCACCTGGTAGCCGCTGGCCGGCCGGCGGTTCCACGAGCCGTGTTGGCCGATGAACACCCCGCCCTGGTAGCGGGCCGGGAAGGCTTGCGCCTTGTAGAAGGCCAGGCCCAGGGAGGCGGTGTGGGCGCCGAGCGCATAGTCTGGCGCAATGGCCTTGGCCACCATGTCGGGGCGCGGCGGCTGGACCCGGACGTCCACATGATCGCCGTAGTAGGACCAGGGCCAGCCGTAGAAGCCGCCGTCCTTGAGGCTCGTCATGTAGTCGGGAACCAGATCGTTACCGATCTCGTCGCGCTCGTTGACGGCCGTCCACAGCGCGCCGGTGACGGGCTCGAAGTCCAGGCCGTTGGGATTGCGAAGGCCGGTGGCGTAGGGGCGGGACGGCCCGGCGGGCAGGGTGAACTCCACCACCTGGGCGCGGCCGTCCTCGGCCTTCAGACCATTCTCGCCGACATTGGAGTTGGAGCCGACGGTGGCGTAGAGCTTGGTCCCGTCCGGGCTGGCGATGATGTTCTTGGTCCAGTGGTGATTGATCGGGCCGCCCGGCAGATCGAAGACCTTGACCGCCGCGCCGCGGGCCTTGGTGTCCCCGGCCGCATAGGGCAGGCGGACGATGGCGTCGTCATTGGCGACGTAGAGCGTGTCCCCGACCAGGGCCATGCCGAAGGGCCGCTTCAGGTCCGTGGCGAACACGCTGCGGAACTCGGCCACGCCGTCGCCGTCGGCGTCGCGCAGCAGGACGATCTGGTTCGGGCTCTTCTGCAGGGCGCCGGCCTGCTTCTGGATGATCTGGGCGACCCAGTCGCGGAAGCCCTCGGGCTTGGCCGGCTCGGTCGCGGACTCGGCGGCCAGCACATCGCCGTTGGGCAGGACGTAGAGCCAGCGCGGATGGTCCAGGTCGGCGGCGTAGCGGGTGACCTTGAAGCCCGCCGGCGCCGTAGGCTGTTCGCCCGCGGGCCACGGCGCGATCTTGGCGATGTTGACCGTCGGCAGCAGGGCCTTCTTGGGCGTGGGCAGTTCAGGCCGCTCGCCGAACCCCGCAAACGGCGAGGTCGAGCCCTCGCTGCAGCCGGTGATCGCAAGCGAGATCAGGCCAATGGCCGCCAGGCTGAGCCGCATGGTTGTCCTCCCAGGCATAAGTGCGGAACGCACCATAGACCGGATTGTTGTCAGGAGCATCGCCAGCGGGGGCGGACCGAACCCGATCCGGCGGCGAGCACTGCGCCCACCAGCTCTGCCCTCCGGACTCTCCATCCGGCCGCCCCCGCAGGCTACGGCGACGTCGGTCCAGCGTGGCCCTTGTTCAGGCCTCTTGCGAAGCCTGCCCCCCAAAATCCACGCGGCCGTCGAACGACGCCGATACAGGGTGAGACGGCGCCGGATGAAACCGCCCTCAGGTCATGGTGATCAAAAAGTTCGCGAGGCCACCAGGCTGAGGGTCCGGGGACGCTGGGGCGTGACCTGGCGCACCTGGCCGAAGCTGAAGGGATTGCCGTAGGCGAAGGTGTCGGCCTGGGTGTTGGCCGGATTGTCCAGGAAGGCGGCCAGGCGCCAGACCGGTCCCTTGAGCTGGGCGGACAGGCGGCCGGTGAAATAGCCGCCCATAACCGGCGAGAGCGCCGGGTCAAAGGTCAGGCGAGAGCGGCCGACATAGGTGGTCTGGCCCGTGAACAGCAGGGTCAGCCCGTCCCGCAACGGGCGCTCATAGGTCAGCAGGGCCGAGAAGGACATGTCGGGCACGCCCGGAAGCTGGTTCTGGATCCGGCTGGCGAACCGCGGGTCGGCGCGGGTGATCTTGGGGTCATCGAACAGGGCGTTGGACTGCAAGGCCCAACCCGGCGCCGGACGCCAGGTGGCCTCGACCTCCAGGCCGACATTGCGCCCGTCGCCCACATTGGCTGTGTAGGGCAGGCCGGAGGGGAAGTACTGGTCGCTCTGGATATCGTCCCAGAGATCGTAGAAGGCGGCGGCCCGCACATCGAGGCGCTGGTCCAGCAGGTTCAGCTTGGCGCCGAGCTCGTAGTTGCGCAGCCGGTCCGGCCGATAGGCGCGGCGGGCGGGGTTCGGCGCGACCAGACCGCCGGAATTGAACCCTCCGGCCCGGTAGCCCTCGGTCGCCAGGCCATAGACCATGGCGCCGTTCGGGAAGACGTACTGCAGCGAGAGCTTGGGCGACCAGTTGGAGAAGTCGGCCTTGCGGATCATGGCCCGGCTCTGGCCGCCCGCGACATTGACCGTGACGTCGGAGCTGGTCCGCCGGCTGATGCGCGAGCCGCGGCCGCCGAAGGCCAGTCCCCAGCCGGACCCCAGGTCGATCGACACCTCGCCATAGGCGGCGACCTCTGACAGGCGGTCGCTGCGGATCTCTGAATAGACGGCCCGGGGCGCGAGGGCGTTGACGCCGACCCGCAGTTCGGACGGGGAGTCCTCGTTGGACACCGCGCCATAGACCCCGGCTAGCCAGCGGTAGCGGCCGGCGGCGGTGGAGGTCAGGACCGCGTCCTGGACCACCATGTCGATCTTGGCCCGCTCCTGGTAGACGCCCAGGTCGGCGGCGCTGGCCCCGAAGCGGGAAAGGGCGGCCGAGGCGTCATACTGGCTGACGAAGGCGTGCCGGATATAGGCGGTGGAGGACTGCAGCTGGCCGAAGGGCGTCGCGCCCTCGATGGCCAGGCCGACCTGGGCGAAGTCGTTCTTGTGGTTTTCCCGCACCCGGTTGGCCCGCTGCAGGCCGGCGTTCGAGGCGGTGACGTATTGGGTGTCGTTGGAGTCCAGCTGCTGCACGGCGCCCGACAGGGTGACCGTCCAGTCCGGGGTGAGCCAGGCCTTCACCGCCAGCCGGCCGCCGTCCCGGATGGTGCGGTCGACATTGGAGAGGCGCAGGTTCACGTCGTCCAGATAGCCACCTTCCAGGTCATGATAGGCGACCAGGCGCGCGGCCAGGCGGCCTTCAATGAGGGGCGCATTGACCATGGCCTCCAGGCTGGTGCTGGCGGAGCCGGACTTGGTCCAGCCGGTCAGGGCGCCCAGCTTGGCGTGGAAGGCGTCGAGCTCCGGCTTGCGGGTGATGATGCGGTACACGCCACTGATCGAGCCCGCGCCATAGAGGGCGCCCTGCGGGCCGCGCACCACCTCCACCGTGGTCACGTCGGCGAGGCGAAGGTCGGGGTCCGGGGCGTTGTAGGTGATCGGCGCGTTGTCAAGGAAGATGCCGACGGTGGAGCGGGTGCGCCCCGTGAACGCTCCGTCGGAGATGCCGCGCAACATGATCTTGTCGCGGCCCGGTCCGAGGTTGGTGGTGGTCATGCCGGCCGCCAGCCGCATCAGGCCGGCGGCGTCCTTCACACCCGCGGTCTCCAGCTGATCGGCGCCGATGACGCTGATCGAGGCCGGCAGGCGATTGGCGTCTTCGACCCGCTTGGTGGCCGTCACCAGCACTTCGGACACGATGGAGGGCGGCGGCGGCGGGGGCAGGCGCGGACTGGGCGGCGGCGTGCGCCGCAGGGGAGAGATGCGCACCACGCGCGCATCAACGATCTCGAAGGCGCAGGCCCCGGCGGTCAGGCGCTCCAGCGCGTCCTTGAGCGTGTAGGCGCCGGTCAGGGCGGCGGACCGGCCCGGGCAATTGCCGACCCCGCCGATGGACACGCCGGACTGCAGCGCCAGGTCGATCAGGGCCTCGGCCCGGGACTGGGCCGGCACCGCCAGTCGGAGAGCCTTGCCAGCCGCCCGAGCCGGAGGCGCAAGCGCGCACGCGACGGCGAGAACCGTCGCGCCGAGCAGCGCGGCGCGGGCCCGGTCGTGTGTCGCGGCAGCCCCCCGAACGACCAATCCTTGCAGGCGAACCTACTTGGCGCGCAGCAGTAGGCCTTCGGGCGTTGAAGTGGAAGTCACCGGGGCGATCAAAGTGAGGGTGCGCGCCATGTCGTGGCTGTTCGAGGCCGCCAGCACCCCGGAGAAAGGCAGCCGCCCGGTGCGCGCGTCGGCCACCTTCAGGGGTTGGTCCGAGTACTGGTTCAGGTCAGCGACGACATTGGCCAGGGGCTCGTTGCGATAGACCAGCTGGCCGGTGCGCCAGGCGAACACGGCCTGGGGCGAGGCGGTGCTGATCCGGGCCTCGGCGCCGCCGGTCTCATGATCCAGGCGCTGGCCGACCGTCAGGCGATAGGCCTGGCCGGCCGCGCCGGCGGAGGGGCGCACCTCGACGCGGCCGCGGGCCACGGTGACCGACTGGCGGCCGTCGCGATAGCGGACGTCGAACTGGGTGCCGAGCACGCGGACAGTGCGGTCGCCGGCCTCGATCAGGAAGGGGCGGCGGGCGTCCTTGGCGACATCGAAGATGGCCTGGCCTTCGGTCATCACCACCCGCCGCTCACGGCCCATGAGCCGCACGGTGAGCCGGGTGCCGGCGTTCAGGTCAATCCGGCTGCCGTCGGTCAGGGCGACGCTCAGGCGCTCGCCCTTGGCGGTCTGATAGGTCGTCGTGGGGGCGGTGATGTCGCCCCAGGGCGTCACCGCCGCAACAAGGCCGGCGGCGGCGAGACCGCCCGCCAGCAGCCAGCGGCGTGAAGCGTCGGGGCGGGATCGCGACGGCTGAGTCAGGGCGCGGTCAAGGTGCGGCGCCGCGGCCTCCATCTCCGACCAGAGCGCCAGGAGCTGGTCATAGGCTTGCTGGTGTTCCGGTGCGGCGTTCAGCCAGGCGTCGAAGTCGGTCCAGTCGGCCTCGCCCACGTTCGGACGGTCCAGGCGGGCCAGCCAGTCGGCGGCGGCCGCCTGTGCGGTGTTCAGCGTATGAGGTGACGGCTCGGTCATGTCGTCGCGCCCGCATAGCAGCCAAGGCTGCTGTCCTGATGGAATGACGCCGCCGCGGCGACGCGCCCCCCGTTCGGGACCTTGAAAAAATGCGCAAAGGGCCGGGAAGGAGTCATCCGAGCCTCGCCAGGAGGGTCTTGAGGGCGCCGCTGATGTGCTTTTCGACCGCGCTGACCGAAACGCCCATGGCGCGGGCGGTCTCGGCGTGGCTCAGCCCCTGGAGCTTGTGAAGCTGGAAGGCCTGGCGCATGCGCGGCGGCAGGTCCTGCAGGCCGGCGATCAACTGGGCCAGCCGCTGGCGATCGCCGATGGCGTCGTCGACGGCCGGCTCGTCCTGAATATCCTCGGCGCCGATGCGGACGGTGACGGTCTCGCGCCAGGCGCCCTCTCTGGCCGCGGCGCGGCGGTCCTGGCGCATGCGATCGAGCATGAGATTGGCGCCCATCCGGTAGAGCAGGGCGTTGGGGTTCTGCACCGGCTCATCGGCGGGCAGGGCGGCGATCTTCAGGTACAGGTCCTGGGCGAGGTCCTCGGCGGCCGCGCGGGCGCCGAGGCGCGCCGCGAAGAAGCGCACGAGGTTGGCGCGCTTCTCGAGATAGAGACCAAGCAGGTCTCCCGCGGTGGACGGCGGGCCGCTGTCGTCGTCGCTGGCCAGCTTGAGCTCCACACGGTCGCACGCCCGGTCGGGCCCCTCGCGAGCCAGCCTAGAGCCGTCGGGGCAGGGGTCAAGGCGGCTCTCAGCCATGCCGTTGACCCAAGGGCGCAGCGGGCGGATCGTCCGCCCAGGCCGCGCCTCATACGCGGCGTCAAAAAGGGGGAGTGAAACATGAGCGTCGAACTGACCATGCTGGCCTATTGCGTGGCCCTGCTGCTGGTTCTGATCGTGATCCAGGTGGTGGCGGGCATCCGCACCCAGGGCCTGATGCCGCTGGCCAATTCCCGGGACGACCTGCCGCCGCCTGGCGTGTTCCAGGCCCGGGCCGGGCGGGTGGTGCAGAACCACCGCGAGGGCCTGACCATGATGGCGCCGCTGCTGCTGATGGTGGCGGTGATGGACGCGTCGAGCCCGCTGACCGTGCTGGGCGCGCAGCTGTTCTTCTATTCGCGGGTGGCGCACGCGGTGGTCTATCTGGCCGGCCTGCCGCTGATCCGGCCGCTGATCTGGGGCGTGGGCCTGGCTGGGATCGTGATGGTGCTGGCGCACCTGCTGGGCTTCGCCTGAGGTCCTAGAGCTCGGGGCGGCGTCTCGACTTTCGCGCCGCTCCGGGCCAATTGGGGCCGCCTATCCGCAGGAGCAGCGGCCTTGAAGATCTTCGGCATCCTGAACCTCACCGAGGACTCGTTCTTCGCCGACAGTCGGACGCCCCTGGCCGAGGCTGTGGTGGGGGCCGAGCGGCTGCTGGCCGCGGGCGCGGACGTGGTCGATGTGGGGCCGGCCGCCAGCAACCCCGACGCCGCCAAGGTGAGCGCCGAGGAGGAGCTGCGCCGGATCGCGCCGGTGCTGAACCACCTGGCGGATCGCCTGGACCAGGTCTCCATCGACACCTACCTGGCCGAGACCCAGCTGGCGGCGGCGGCGCGGGGCGTCGGCTATTTGAACGACATCCACGGCTTTCCGGATGCGCGGGTGCGCGAGGCCCTGGCCGGGTTCGACTGCCGGCTGGTGGTGATGCACGCCGTCCAGGCCGAGGGGCTGGCGACGCGGGAGGCGGGGCTGGAGCCGGACCGGGCGGTGGAGGCGATCCTCGACTTCTTCCAGCGCCGGGTCGCCGAGCTGGAGGCCGCGGGCGTGGCGCGGGATCGGATCATCCTCGATCCCGGCATGGGCTTCTTCCTGGGCGCCAATCCCGAGACGTCGTTCCGCGTGCTGGCGCGGTTGCCGGAACTGAAGGCCCTGGGCCTGCCCCTGCTGGTCTCGGTGTCGCGCAAGTCGTTCCTGCGCGCCGTCGCCGGGGTGAGCGCCGAGGAGGCTGGGCCGGCCACCCTGGCGGGCGAGCTGTGGGCGGCGGCCCAGGGTTGCGACTACATCCGCACCCATGATCCCAGGGGCCTCAAGCAGGCCTGGGCGGTCTGGACGGCGACGCAGGTCCAGGCGGCGCGTTGATCCCGGTCAAGGCGGGGGTTCAGCCACCGCCTAAGGCTCCCTCGATTTCGAGGGAGACAGAAGATGGACTTTGGCCTGAGCGAGCGCGAGACCTACTGGCGCGACCGTGTGCGCGACTTCATGGCCGCCCACGTCTATCCGGCGATCCCGGCCTATAACCGACACTTCACCCAGGAAGGCGCGGCGCGCTGGACGGTGATCCCGGTGATCGAGGAACTGAAGGCCAAGGCCTATTCAGAAGGCCTGTGGAACCTGTTCCTGAACAAGTCCGAGCACGACGATCCCGACTATGCCGGCCCCGGTCTTTCCAATCTGGAATACGCCCTGTGCGCCGAGGAGATGGGCCGGGTGGGCTTTGCGTCGGAGGTGTTCAACTGTTCGGCGCCCGACACCGGCAACATGGAGGTGCTGCGCCAGTACGGCACCCCGCAGCAGAAGGCCAAGTGGCTGCGGCCGCTGATGGACGGCGAGATCCGCTCAGTGTTCCTGATGACCGAGCCGGACGTGGCCTCGTCGGACGCCACCAACATCCAGACCTCGATCCGCCGCGAGGGCGACGAGTACGTGATCAACGGCCGCAAGTGGTGGTCCTCGGGCCTGGGCGATCCGCGCTGCAAGGTGGCGGTGCTGATGGGCAAGACCGACCCGGAGAGCCAGCGCCACACCCAGCAGTCCCAAATCCTGGTGCCTACCGACGCACCCGGCATCGAGATCGTCCGGATGCTGCCGGTGTTTGGCTATGACGACGCCCCGCACGGCCACGCCGAGGTGGTGCTGCGCGACGTGCGGGTGCCGGTGGAGAACGTGCTGCTGGGCGAGGGCCGCGGTTTCGAGATCGCGCAAGGCCGGCTTGGCCCGGGCCGCATCCACCACTGCATGCGCACCATCGGCGCGGCCGAGGTGGCGCTGGAGAAGATGGTCGACCGCCTGACTTCGCGGATCGCCTTCGGCAAGCGCCTGGCTGACCAGTCGGTGTGGGAGCAGCGGATCGGCGAGGCCCGCCTGGACATCGAGGCCAGCCGCCTCTTGTGCCTGAAGGCCGCCGACATGATGGACAAGGCGGGCAACAAGGAAGCCCAGCTCGAGATCGCCATGATCAAGGTCTCGGCGCCGCGCATGGCTCTGCGGGTCATCGACGACGCTATCCAGGCCCATGGCGGCGGCGGCCTGTCGGAAGACTTCGGCCTGGCCCGCGCCTATGCCGGCCAGCGCGCCCTGCGCATCGCCGACGGTCCCGACGAGGTCCACCTGCGCGCCATCGCCCGCCTTGAAATGGGCCGCCACGCCGCCCGCATGCGGGCCTGGCGCGAGGGCGCGGTGGCGGACGCCGCGCCGGTTCGGGCTTGAGGATTGGGGTCAGGCCGCTTCGGCGGCCTGACCGATCAGACTGACCAGGGCCAGCAATTCCGCCACCTGGATCGGCTTGGCGAGAAAGCCGTCAAAGCCCAAGGCGGCGAGGGTTTCGTCCTGGTAGTCCAGGATGTCCGCCGACAGGGCGACCACCGGCGTCCCGCTCACCCGGGGATCGGGGTCGGCGCGGATGAGCGCGACGGCCTCCGGTCCACCCATCCGTGGCATGCGCAGGTCCATGAGGCAAAGGTCGAAGGGCTGGCTGCGGAGCTGGCGCACCCCGTCCTCGCCATCCACGGCCAGGGTCACAGCGTGGCCGGCGTCCTCTAGGATGTGCTGGGCCAGGAACCGCAGGGTCTCGTTGTCTTCGACCACCAGCACCCGGCGACAGGTCTGAACCAGGTCAGCCGGTTCGGGCTGGGTCTGCTCGGGGGCGAGCGCCGCTGACAGCGGGGCCACGATCTCGAACCAGAAACGGGCGCCGCCTTCAGCGCGGTTCTCAGCGTCGATCCAGCCCTGCATCGCGTGGATGATGCCAGCGGCGATCGCCAGGCCCAGGCCCGTGCCCTCGGCATAGTGGCCGCTGCCGGTGTCTTGTTCGAAGGCCCGGAACAGGCGAGCTTTCTGCTCCGGGTTGAAACCGGGGCCGCTGTCGGTGACCTCGCAGCACAGAGTCCCAGCGCGCCAATCGACCCGCAGTGTCACATCGCCGGCGTCGGTGAACTTGACTGCGTTGCCCAGCAGGTTCGCCAGCACCTGGGACAGACGCGACGGGTCAAGCTGCAAGTGCTCCGGCAGGTCCTCGGCGCAGATCACGGCGAGCCTGACGCCCTTGGCGGCGGCGGTTGGCGCCACCATGTCGCCGACCCGGCGGGCTAGGTTGGCGACGCAGGTCGGCTGGCGATGCAGGGTGATGGCGTTGGCCTCGGCCTGGGACAGCAGCAGCACGTCATCGACCAGCACCCGCAGAAGCTCGGCGGTCTCCCGCAGGGTGTTCACATAGCCGCTCTGTACCGGGTCAAGTCGGGTCCCGGTCAGCAGGTGAACCAGACCGGTCACGCCGGCCAGGGGCGTGCGTAGTTCGTGGCTCATGTTGGCGAAGAAGCGACCCTTGTCGGTGGCCGCCCGGTCCGCCTCAAGCTTGGCCCGGGCCAGCTCGGCCTGCAGGGCGATGTGCTCGGTCACGTCAAAGCGGATGGCGATATAGGACTGGGGCCGCCCCTGGGGGCCGAGCTGCGGCACGATGGTGGTGTTGACCCAGTAGAGGTCGCCGTCCTTGCGACGATTGCACAGGGTGCCGCGCCAGACGCCCCCCTGAGCGATGGTCCGGTAGAGGTCGCGGAACATCTCCGGCGGATGGGCGCTGGATTTCAGCAGACGGTGGTTGGCGCCGATCAGCTCATCTCGCGCATAGCCGCTGAGCTCACAGAACTTGTCGTTGCAGTAGGTGATGGTCCCGGCGACGTCGGTGATGGCGACGATCGCCGCCTCGTCCAGCGCCAGGGCCAGGGACGCGCCGGCTGGCCATGCTGCCGACGATGGGCGGTCCAACACCGCCTCCAGCAGGCGCGCCCGGTGGGGCATCAGAACTCCTCCCAGCCGCTGTTGACCGCCATGGGGCGACGGCCGCCGCCGGCCGCGACCCGCCGCGTCCTTGGCTCATAGCTCTGGACCGCCCTCGGCGCCGGGCGAGGTTCGGGTTCGGCGCGATCAACCTGGAAGCCGCCCACGAGCTGGTGCAGGCGCTGGGTCTCGCCTTTCAGGGACAGGGTGGCGGCGGTGGCCTCCTCGACCATGGCGGCGTTCTGCTGGGTGACCTGGTCCATCTGGCTGACAGCGGCCTCGATCTCGGCCAGGCCGCTGGACTGTTCCTGGGCCAGCCGGGCGATTTCGCGGGCCAGGCCGTCGACGCGGGTGACTTCGCCGCCGATCCGCAGGAGGGCCTCCCCGGTGCGCCCGACCATGTCGACGCCGACCTGAACCTCGCTGCTGGCGGCGGAGATCAGCGACTTGATGTTCTTGGCCGCCTCCGCAGAGCGCTGAGCCAGCGCCCGCACCTCGGAGGCCACCACGGCGAAGCCCTTGCCGGCTTCCCCGGCGCGGGCCGCCTCCACACCAGCGTTGAGCGCCAGGAGGTTGGTCTGGAAGGCGATTTCGTCAATGACGCCGATGATCTGGTCGATCTGGCGCGAGGTCTGGGCGATGCGCTCCATGGCGCCCACCGTGTCATCGGCCACCTTGGAGGAGCGCTCGGCGTCGGCGCTCATCCGTGAGACCGCCTGGGACGCATCGGTGGCCTCGGCGGCCATCTTGCGCACCGCCGCGGTCAGTTCGGCCAGGGCGGCGCTGGTCTGCTCCAAGCTGGCGGCCTGGTGCTCGGTGCGTTGGGACAGGTCGTTGGAGGCTTCGGAGATCTCCTCCGACCCGGCGCGGATCAGGTTGCTGGCGTCCCAGACCCCACCCATGGCCTCGTTCAGGCGCGCCACCGTCTCGTTGAAGTCGCTTTTCACACCGTCGAACTCCGGCGCCATCGGGACGTCGATGCGGGCGCGTAGGTCCCCCATGCTGAGCTGTCGAAGGGCGGCGGCCACCGCCTCGAGGGCCTGGGTCTGGCGGGCCTGGGCCTCGAGACGCGCGGTCTCGGCTTCCTGGCGCTTGGCCTCAATGGCCTCGAGATAGATGGAGATGGCTAGGTCGACGTCGAGCAAGGTGGCCTTGGCGAGGGCGCCGATGTCGCCAGCGGCGTCTTCCAGTCCGGCCTTGCGGCCCAGGACCGTCCGGGGCCAGTGCTTTTCCAACACAGCGGCCAGGAGGCTTTCCAGAACCCGGCCGTAGCCGCCGAGGTACCAGCGCGGCTCCAGGCCAAGGCGGGCATGGGTCTGGCCGATGGCCTGGACGCCCTGGGCGTATTCGGCGCCGTACTGACCCGAGGTGATCACCTGCCAGTGCTCGGCCTGCTTGGCCTTGGCGTGGGCGATGTGCCGGTCGTCGCGGAAGAAGGAGGCGACCTGCGGGCTGCGGCGCACCTTGTCATAGAAGGCGTCGAGGGCCGGTCCGATGCTGGCTTCCACCACGGGCTTGATCCCGCGAAGCCGCGCCTGATCAGCAGCATCCAGTCCCAGGAAATCCAGGCGTTCGGCCAAGGTGTGTTTGGCGGTCATGTCGTTCTGTCAATTACTGCGCCACGTCGCGGCGTGGTCTGCAGGGAGGCCTCCAATTCCTAAGTGCGCCTTAATTCAGCAAGTTGATGGGGTTCGTAATTCTACGTATGCCCCATATGAGTATAATGAACGCGGTCATAATGAGTTGATTTCGCATCGTATAATTTGTACTCATTTCGAGTGATGCGTCGAATTACTGAAATATATGTTGTTCTTGTTTAAGAATGTTATTGCGTGTATTGCGCTCGCGTTCCTCGATTCCAATTTGGGTGTGCTTTTGAGGCTGCGAGAACATCGACCTCTGTTCAGAGACTTCACACTTTCGGCTTTCTGCGTGTCAATTTCTCGCCACGCGTTCATCTCTCGTCCGCGGCGCCTTCGGCGTCCTGCGGCGAACCGCCGCATGCGCTGTCGCGCTAGCCCCTGAATTGATTGCATAATCAGACTTGTCGCCAATTCGGCGGGCGCCGCAGTGGGGTTGGGCGCTCCGGTCTGCTATAGGGGCCACGCCGTGCGCGGCGCCGATGTCCAGCTTCACCCTTCGAGCAGATGCCTGAATTTCCCGCCCACCGCCTGTCCGTCGCGCCGATGATGGACTGGACCGATCGGCACTGCCGGGTGCTGCATCGGAGCCTGAGTGCGCGCACCCTGCTCTACACCGAGATGGTGACCACCGGGGCGGTGCTGCATGGGGATCGCGAGCGACTGCTGGGCTATGACCCGGTCGAGCATCCCGTCGCCCTGCAGCTGGGCGGATCGGAGCCCAAGGACCTGGTGGCCGCGGCGCGGATCGGGGCGGACCTGGGCTATGACGAGATCAACCTGAATGTCGGCTGCCCGTCGGACCGGGTGCAGTCGGGCCGGTTCGGCGCCTGCCTGATGCGCGAGCCGGAGCTGGTGGCCGAGTGCATGGCCGCCATGGGTGCGGCGGTGTCGGTTCCGGTGACCGTGAAGTGCCGGATCGGCGTCGATGACCAGGATCCAGAAGAAAGCCTGTTCCGGCTGGTGGACCTGTGCGCCCAGGCCGGGGTCACGAGCTTTGTCGTGCACGCCCGCAAGGCCTGGCTGAAGGGGCTGTCGCCCAAGGAGAACCGGGACATCCCGCCCCTGGACTATCCGCTGGTCTGGCGCCTGAAGGCCGAGCGGCCGGAGCTGACCATCGCCATCAACGGCGGGATCGGGGCCCTGGACGAGGCGATGACCCACCTGGAGCACGTGGACGGGGTGATGATCGGCCGGGCGGCCTATCACACGCCGGGCCTGCTGGGCGCGGTCGATGCGCGGGTGTTCGGCGAGGCGAGCGCGGAGATCGACGCCTTTGAGGCGGTGGAGCGCTATCGGCCCTACATGGCCGCGCAGCTGGCGGGCGGCGTGCACCTGGCGGCGATGAGCCGGCACATGCTGGGCCTGTTCCATGGCCTGCCCGGCGCGCGGGCCTGGCGGCGGATTCTGACGGTGGAGGGGGTGAAGCCTGGCGCCGGCCTGGAGGTTGTGGACCAGGCGCTGGAGGCGGTGCGCTCCGCCCTGGCCCTACGGGCGCAGGATCAGCGAGCTGCGGGTGGCCTCGAAGCGGGAGAGGCGGCCTAGATAGGTCATGCCCAGCAGGGAGGCGTCGAGCCCCTTGTCCAGCACCAGGGCGTCGACGTCGGTGACCTTGGTCCCGGCGACCGAGACGGAGGCCAGCTTGACGGCGGCGGCGTGGGCCTCGCCGTTGGCGGTCATCACCTTGTAGGCGTAGTTCAGCTTGGACGGCTCGAAGCCGAGCCGCTTGGCGTCGTCGGGGGTGAGGGCCACGGCGCTGGCGCCGGTGTCGACCAGGAAGCGCACGCGTGAGCCGTTGACCGAGGCCTCAGCCCAGTAGTGGCCATCGGCGGCCTTGGCGATCTGGGCCGGCTCGCCGGTGGCGGCGGCTTCGATGGGCGCCTGGACGGTCTCGGTGGTCAGGCTGGCGAGGTGACGATTGGGGTCGAAGGCGGCCACGGCCTGCGCCGCGCCCACCGCGGAGACCGCGCACACCAGGGCCAGGACGGCCATTCTGAGCATGTCGACACCCCAGGTCCTTCGCCCCTTCGGGCCAGTTCTCGGGGAACGCTAAGACCGCACCGGTTTGCAACCGGTGAACGAGCTCGGCCTGTCTTAGAACATCGCCAGTTTTTCGGGACGGATCAGGCTGCGCCGGGACGGCAGCTCGGCCAGGATCACATCGCGCTGGTCGTCGCTGAGCTTGGCCCAGCCGGCGACTTCGTTCAGTCGGCGGTAGCAGCCCATGCACAGGCCGCTCTCGCCATCCACCACGCAAACCTTGATGCAGGGCGTCTTGATCGGCTTGGGCGGGCGGGGCGGCTGGGCGGTCATGGGCGCTCGGGTCAGGCTGAGGGGATAGCGTAGGTCACTGTGGCCTGGGCCGCCAGTCGGTCGGGGCTTTCGGTCCAGAGCCGGACGTCGCAGACGGCGATGCGCCGACCCAGCCGCAGCATCAGGGCCTCGGCCCAGATGTCGCCGGGCGCCGCGCCGCGCAGGAAGTTCATCACCAGCGAACTGGTCACCGCCATCAGCTGCTCACCCACATGGGCCAGGACCAGGCCATAGGCGGCGGTGTCGGCGATGCTCATCAGGGTCGGGCCGGAGATAACGCCGCCGGGACGCAGCAGGCCCGGGCCAAAGGGGCGGCGCACCAGCACCCGGCCGGGAGCGGCCTCGACGGCCAGGGCCATGGTCTCAGGCCGGGCGTCCGGAAAGGCCTTGAGCAGAAGGGCGTTCACGCCCTCGACGTCGAGCTTCAGGTCAGGCTGCGGCATGACTGTAGTCGTGGCGCCACGCCGCGATCCTTACAAGCTTGTAATTCCATATCAGTAATCATCGAACAAAGTTGGTCGATCGGTGTAATGATGCACGAATATTGCTGCGAATTCATTTGAGGTGATCGTGTTGTTTGTTCAGGTTCCCGCCGTGTTCATTTCAAGGGAGTAACACCATGCGCTTCGCCCCCATCGCCATGGTCGCTATTGGTCTAGCTGTCGCCGCGCCGGCTCTGGCCGCTGACAAGGTTTCGGACGTGGAATACATCCAGGCGGCCCGCTGCCTGGGCATCGCCAAGGGCCTGTCGGCCGATGCGACCGCCCTGGAGGCGTTCGTCAAGACGGCCGGCCGGACCCGCCTGTCCTACATTCAGATGCGCGCTGACGAGGAACAGGCTCGCGGCAAGCGCGACGCCAAGAGCTCGGCCCGGACCGAGCGGGCGGCCGCGGAGCTCAGCGGTCCGTGCCAAGCCTATAAGGGCTGAACCCAAGTCCTTCGCCCCGTTCCTCTCCCTGCATGTGGCGGCGGAGGGGGCGGGTTGTGAGGGGGATTGCCGCGCCGCCGGCTCGGAACCTACCTTGGCCGTGAGCTTTCTTCCGGGGCCGGTGGCGTCCGGTGCGGCGAGGCGAACCGGTGATCCCCAGCGATAGCGTCCTTAGGCCCGGTGAGACCTGCTGGCGGATCGCGCGTGCGACACGGGCGGCCTATCTGGTCGACACCGAGGCCTATTTCGCCGCCGTCTTCGAGGCCCTGCGCAAGGCCAAGCGCTCGATCCTGTTGCTGGGCTGGGGGTTCGACCCGCGCACCCGGCTGTTCCCCGACGGGGTGACGGCCACCCAGACCCCGGACACGGTGGGCCGGTTCCTGATCGACCTGGCCAAGGCCCGGCCGGAGCTGGATATCCGACTGCTGATCTGGAAGTCGGCCCTGCCGATCAGCGCCAGCCAGGAGTTTTTTCCGCACCGGGCGCGGAGGTGGTTTGAGGGCTCAGGCGTCAAGTTCGAGCTGGACGACACCGTGCCCCTGGGCGCCTGCCACCATCAGAAGGTCCTGGTGGTGGATGACCAACTGGCCTTCTGCGGCGGCGGCGATATCGCGGTGGACCGCTGGGACACGCCGGGGCACCTGGACGGCGACCTGCGCCGGTTGATGCCCGACCACGACTGCCACGCGCCGCGGCATGAGGTGATGATGATGGTCGAGGGGCCGGCCGCCGCCGCCCTGGGCGACCTGGCGCGGGAGCGCTGGCGAAAGGCGCCGAACGGCGAGGTGGTCGCGCCGCCGCCGCCGGACCTGGACAGCCCGTGGCCGAGCCACATCCCCGCCCACCTGAGCGATGTGGATGTCGCCATCGCGCGCACCGAGCCGGACTGGCGCGACAACCCAGGTGTCGCCGAGATCGCGCGACTGCATCTGGCGGCGATCCGCTCGGCCCGGCGGACCATCTATCTGGAGAATCAGTACTTCACCGCCCCGCCGGTGGTGGAGGCCCTGGCCCAGCGCCTGGGTGAGCCGGACGGGCCCGAGATCGTGCTGATCTCCACCGGCCAGGCGCCCAGCTGGTTCGACCGGCTGACCATGGACCGGGCGCGCTCCAACATGCTGTGGCGGCTGCGGGCCGCAGACATCTTCGGGCGGTTCGCGGCCTACTATCCGGTGACGCCGGCCGGCGAGACCATCATCGTCCACTCCAAGACCTCGGTGTTCGACGACCGGCTGGCGCGGGTGGGCTCGGCGAACCTGTCCAACCGCTCGGCGGGGTTCGACACCGAGTGTGAGCTGGCGGTGGAGGCGCAGACGGAAGCCGCGCGCCTAAGCCTCGCGGCCCTGCGCGACCGGCTGATCGGGCACTTCATGGGCCAGACGGGCGCCTCGGTGACCCGGGCCCAGGCGGAGCGCGGCGGCCTGATCCCGGCCATCGAGGCCCTGAACCGGGACGGCCGCCTGAAGTCGCTGAAGCCGCTGCGGATGACGCCGTTCGGGGAGTTCATCGCCGCCTGCCACCTGGGCGACCCGGCCGACCCTGGGGACAGCTGGCGGCTGGGCCGACGGCGCGAGCGGCTTTACGCCCAGGCGCGCGGCTTTGATCCCCGCGAGCTGATCCGGTCCAGGGACTGGAAGGCGCCGCTCAGGCCAGGTCGAAATCCATGACCAGGGGCAGGTGGTCCGAGGCCTTGCGGGTCAGGGGCGTATAGGGCGCGAAGACGTCGCGCACGCTCACGCTGTCGCTCACGAACAGGTGGTCGATGCGCAGGACGGGCATGCCGGAGGGAAAGGTCGCAGTCGGTGATTGCTGGGGCGACAGGAGCCGGGCCGGCGTCAGGCTGGGAGACTGGCCGCGGGTCAGGGCGCGCACCACCGGCGAGGCGCTCGTAGCGTTGAAGTCGCCCAGCAGGATCACCGGGTCCCGGCAGTCGGGATGGCCGAGCCAGCCTGGACCGGCCAGGTGCTCGGCCTGGCGCAGCTGTTCCTTCGGCACTAGGCCCAGATGGGTGTTGATCACCTGGACCTCGCGGCCGTCGATGTCGATGGCCACCCACAGGGCGCCGCGGGGCTCCAGCCGGGGCACGGGGGCGTAGCCGGGCAGGGGGCCGACCTGGACCTTGCGCTCGGGCCGGATGGTCAGGATGGCGTCGCCGTAGCGCTCTTCCTCAACCGTCATGGCCGGGTGGAAGTGGAAGGCCATCTCCAGCCGCCGCGCGATCTCGTGGGCCTGGTCGACGCCGCCGGTGCGGGCGCGGCCGACGTCCAGCTCCTGCAGAGCGACGATGTCCGGCTCGAGCGCGGCCAGGACGTCGGCGACGCGGCCCACGTCCAGGCGCCGGTCCGTGCCGACACAGCGGTGCACATTGTAGGTGACGATCCGGGGCATGAATATCTTTGGTTGCGCGCCCGGAAGCGCTGCGGCAGGGCATTTAACGGCCTCGCACCGTGCGAGTTCAAGACGATGGAGGCGCTTGAATGTTCGCCACGGACCAGCCGCCGCCGCCCGTGGTCGCCGCCGGGGCGGCGCAACCGCCAGCCAAGATCATGATTCCCTCGAACCAGATCCGCGGCCCCCGTCAAGATGAGTGGGATCGGGTGCTCCCGTCGATGGATCTCTTCCCGAGACTGAGCGTGACCTTGAAGTGCGTGGTGGGCGACAAGGGCATGGTGACAACCTGTGAGGTCCTCGACGAGTCACCCGTTGGCGCGGGGGTCGGCGCCGCCGCTCTCAAGGTCAGCCGCCGGTTCCGCGTGCCTGCCACCTTGAACGGCCAGTCGACGAAGGGGGGAGAGGTGATCATTCCGGTCCGGATGGAGCGGCGCTTCTGAAGGCCTTGGTTTGGCCGCTGGCGTCCGCCAGAGTGCGCCCATGCTGATCGCCGCGTTCGCCGCCGCCGCCGTTCTTGCTCCCGGCCAGGGGGAGGCGGTCATTCGATGCCGGGTGCTGGCCTCGGGCCAGCTCAGCCGCTGTGTGGTGGTGTCGGAGACCCCAAAGGGGGCCAATGTCGGGGCCTTCGCCCTGATGCTGGCCAAGAACTACCGGGTGGCCCCTGACGACCGCCGGATCCGGGACGGGATGATCACCATCCCCATGCAATTCAAGCTGCCGGGCGCGACCCCGTAAGAAATCGGCTTACGTTGACGTAAGCGTCATCTTTCCAAGGCGTGGCCTTCTGCTATGTACGCCCTCGCGCGCGATACGCTGTAAATCCGCCCCCAGGGAGATCCGCCATGAACCTCGACTTTTCGGCCGAAGACAACGCTTTCCGCGAGGAGGCCCGCGCCTTCATCGCCGAGAACTACCCCAAGGCGCTGCGCGAGAAACAGGACCGCGGCGAAACCCTGGACAAGGAAGACTACCTGTCCTGGCACCGCATCCTCGCCAAGAAGGGCTGGTCGACGCCCTCGTGGCCGAAGGAGTGGGGCGGCTGCGACTGGACGCCCACGCAAAAGTACATCTGGTCTGAAGAACAGGCCCGGGCTGACACCATTGGCATCCTGCCCTTCGGCGTCGCCATGCTCGCCCCGGTGATCTACACCTTCGGCACCCAGGAGCAGAAAGAGAAGTTCCTGCCGGACATCCGTGACGGCAAGATCTGGTGGTGCCAGGGCTATTCCGAGCCGGGCGCCGGCTCCGACCTGGCTTCGCTGAAGACCAAGGCCGAACGCGTCACCGGCGACGACGGCAAGGAATACTACATCGTCAACGGCCAGAAGACCTGGACCACGCTCGGCCAACACGCCGACTGGGGCTTCTTCCTGGTCCGCACCGATCCGGACTCCAAGCCGCAGTCGGGCATCTCCTTCCTGCTGATCGACATGAAGACCCCGGGCATCGAGGTGCGCCGCATCACCACCCTGGAAGGCGGCCACGAGGTCAACGACGTCTTCCTCGACAATGTGAAGGTGCCGGTCGAGAACCGCGTGTTCCACGAGAACCAAGGCTGGACCTGCGCCAAGGCCCTGCTGGCGCACGAGCGTTCCGGCATCGCCGGCGTCGCCCGCTCCAAGCGTGGCCTGGAGCGTCTGCGCCAGATGGCCTCGACCGAGCTGTCGGACGCCGCCGGCCCGCTGCTGGCCGACCCGTTCTTCAAGCGCAAGGTGGCCGAGCTCGAGATCGACCTGACCGCGCTCGAGTACACCGAACTGCGCGTGCTGGCCGGTGAGTCCTCCGGCAAGGGCCCGGGCACCGAGAGCTCGATCCTGAAGATCAAGGGCACCGAGATCCAACAGCGCCTGCAGGAGCTGGCCCTGGAGACGGTCGGCCACTACGGCGCGCCCTTCATCACCGGCGGGCACCACAACATGCCGATCGGCCCGGCCTATGCCGAAGGCCTGGCTGGCGACTACTTCAACGGCCGCAAGACCTCGATCTATGGCGGCTCCAACGAGATCCAGCGGAACATCATCTCCAAGATGGTCCTTGGGCTGTAAGGGGAGAGACAAAGATGGATTTCAGCTTCACCGAAGAACAGTCGATGCTCCGCGACACGGTCGCGAGCTATCTGGCCGACAACTATGACTTCGATAAGCGCCGCGCGGCCCTGAAGTCCGCGCCGCACTGGCGCCCGGACGTCTGGAAGGCCTTCGCCGAGGAACTCGGCATCCTGGGCGCGCCCTTCTCGGAAGAACTGGGCGGCCTGGGCGGCGGCTACACCGAGAACATGGTGGTCATGGAAGAACTGGGTAAGTCCCTCGTGGTCGAGCCCTACCTCCAGACCGTCGTGATCGGCGGCGGCTTCCTGAAGCACTCCGGCTATGCCGGCGCCTCGGACGTGATCGGCAAGATCATCGCCGGCGACGCCATCCTGGCCTTCGCCTACGCCGAACCGCAGGCCCGCTACACCTGGCAGGACCTGAAGACCACGGCCAAGAAGGACGGCTCGGGCTATGTGATCAACGGCCACAAGGCCGTGGTGATCGGCGCGCCCTACGCCACCCACCTGATCGTCACCGCCCGCACCGGCGGCGGCCAGCGCGACGCCCAGGGCGTGTCGGTGTTCCTGGTGGAAAAGGGCGCCAAGGGCGTCACCACCCGTGACTACCCGACCGTCGACGGCTTCCTGGCCTCGGAAGTCTATTTCGAGAACGTGTCGGTGGGCGCTGACGCCCTGATCGGCGCCGAGGGCCAGTCCCTGGCCCTGGTCGAGAAGGTGCTGGACGAGGCGGTCGCCGCCACCTGCGCCGAGGCCTGCGGCGTGCTGCGCAAGCTGCATGAAGGCACCCTCGAGTACACCAAGCAGCGCAAGCAGTTCGGCGTGCCGATCTCGTCCTTCCAGGTGCTGCAGCACCGCATGGTGGACATGTTCATCCAGCTCGAGCAGTCGATCTCGATGACCTACATGGCCACGATCAAGCTGAACGAAACCGACGTCGAGCGCGCCAAGGCCGTCTCGGCCGCCAAGGTGCAGATCGGCAAGGCCTGCAAATTCGTCGGCCAGAACGCCATCCAGCTGCACGGCGGCATGGGCATGACCGACGAAATGGCCATCGGCCACTACTTCAAGCGCGCCACGATGATCGAAGGGGCCTTCGGCTCCACCGACCATCACCTGGCCCGCTACGAAGGCCTGTCCCTGGGCGCCGCCGCCTAAGGACAGCCGCCGTTCCGTTCGCGGAACGGGGCCTTCAGCTCCGGATCAGCCGGCTTCGCGACCTCGCGGGGCCGGCTTTTTCGTGTCCGAGGCCAAAGCGGAAAGCCGTTCAAGTTCAGATTCTTGAGGGATGCTCCGTGCGCTGAATTAATCCGTAAACGGATTTTTCTTGCGAAATTTCGCAATCGATCCAATGATTTGCGAAATCAGTGCAAGCCAAGGAGGCGCGGCATGACGATCTCGAAGATGGACCACGCGATCCTGTCGTTCGCGTTTCTGGGCAATCTGTCGCCGCCCGCCCGGCGGACCGACAAGCGCCCGCCCAAGGCGCCCAAGGACGACAAGCGCCGCGAGCGCTAGTCGACCCTTGCCCTGCGGGTTGGGAGGCGGCTAGGCCTTTGGCGACGCGGAGGGCGGGCATGGGCAAGGATGCGGCGACACGAGCGATCTTTCCCGATGGGCCGGACGAGGGCCGGCTGCAGTTCGAGGGCGACAAGCTGCTGTTCCGCGGCGCCCGCCGGGCGGTCTGGACCGGTGAGGCGCTAAAGGGGCTGAGGGCCGAGGGCGAGGACCTAGTGCTGGCCGACGGCGCGCGGTTCGCCCTAGGCGCCAAGGCCGCGGCAAGTTGGGCTCAGGCGATCCTCAATCCGAAGTCCCGGCTGGACAAGCTGGGCGTGAAGCCCGGCATGCGCGTGGCGGTGCTGGGCGTCGAGGACGCGGATCTGGCCCAGGAACTCGCCGACAAGGGCGCCGCGCCGGTGAATGCGCTGAGCGATCTCGACCTGTTGTTTTACGCCGCCGACAGCGCCGCTGAGCTGGCGCGGATCGGAGAGCTGGTCCCGGTCCTGGCCGAGCGTGGGGCGCTGTGGGTGGTGTCGCGCAAGGGCAAGGCCGCCACGGTGAAGGACGTCGAGGTGATGGCCGCGGCCAAGAGCTTCGGCCTGGTGGACAACAAGGTAGTGGGCTTTTCGCCGACGCTCACGGCGCTGAGGTTCACCCTGCGGCGGAATTAGCCGTTGCCGACCTCGGGGGAAGCAGGCTTAAGCGGCTCCCATGACCCTGCGCGATTTCGCCCTGATGGTGGTGGTCTGCCTGATCTGGGCGTCCAGCAACGTCGTTTCCAAGTATGTGGTGAGCCATCTGGGCGTGCCGCCGCTGTTCTTTGCCGGCGTCCGCTTCGTGCTGGTGGCGCTGGCGACTGCGCCTTGGCTGATGCCGGCGCCCAAGCCCCTGTGGCGCATTCTGGCGGTTGGCGTGCTGATGGGGGCGGGGAACTTCGCCCTGCTGTTCATCGGCCTGAAAACCGCCACGCCGTCCTCCGCCGCCATCGTCTCGCAGATCGGCGCGCCGCTGACCGCGGTGATGAGCTTCCTGATGCTGGGCGAGACCATGAACCGACGCCGCATCTTCGGGGTCAGCCTGACGGCCCTGGGGGTCATTCTGGTCATGTGGGATCCGCGCGGCTTCCACGCCTCCATGGGCCTCCTGTTCGTGCTGGCCGCCGCCTTCCTGGGTTCGCTGGGGGCGGTGATGATGAAGCAGATGGACGGGGTGAAGCCCCTGCAGTTCCAGGCCTGGGTGGGCTTTTCGTCGGCTGTGCCGCTGCTGATCGCCTCGGCCCTGTTCGAGCCTGGCGCCATTGAGCCGGCCGCCGCCGCGGGCTGGCGGTTCGCCGCGGCCGTGGGCTTTTCGGCCATTGTGGTCTCGGTGGCGGCCCACACCGCCTATTACGGCCTGATCCAGCGCTATGAGGCCAATCTCGTCTCGCCCCTGACCCTGATGACGCCGCTGTTCACCATCGGCATGGGCGTGCTGTTTATGCATGACCCCTTCGGCCCGCGGATGGCGCTGGGGACCATTGTCGCCCTGGCCGGAGTGCTGATCGTGGCCTTGAGGTTCAATCAGCTGGTCAGCCTGGTGCTCGCCATGCGGCCCCGGGCGCAATAGGCTCACCCCATGGAATTCATCGACGCGCCTTCGCCGAACTTCGACGACCGCAAGGTCCTGCCGGACACCATCGTCCTGCATTACACCGGCATGCAGAGCGGCGAGGCGGCGATCGAGCGCCTGCGCGATCCCGTGGCCAAGGTCAGCTCGCACTATGTGGTCGAGGAAGACGGCCGGATCTTCCGCCTGGTGCCGGAGGAGCGCCGGGCCTGGCATGCGGGCGTCTCGTCCTGGAAGGGCCAGACCGACATCAACAGCCGCTCCGTCGGCATCGAGATCGTCAATCCCGGCCACGAGTTCGGCTATCGCCCGTTCCCAGAGGCCCAGATCGTTTCGGTCATGGCCCTGGTCGCCGACATCCGCACCCGCTGGAGCGTGGAGAACGGCTGGATCGTCGGGCATTCCGACGTGGCGCCGGACCGTAAGGATGATCCCGGCGAGCTGTTCCCCTGGAAGCGGCTGGCCGAAGCCGGTCACGGGCTGTGGGCCGAGGCGGCCGCCGCCCCCGGCGCGCCGCTGGGCGAGGGGGAAGAGGGGGCCGGCGTCTTCGCCCTGCAGGCCGGCTTCACGCGGCTGGGCTATGACTGCGCGCCGTCCGGGGTGTTCGACGCCCACACCACCGCCGTCGTCACCGCCTTCCAGCGGCACTGGCGTCAGGAGAAGGTGGACGGGATCGCCGATGGCGAGACCCGGGCCCGGCTGATCGCCCTGTTGCGGGCCGGCGCTTGAGGCGCGACCTCTCCGCCCAGACCTTGCGGGCGGGGGAGTATCTGCTGCGTCCCCTGGCGGTCGCCGACGCCGGCGAGCTGCGGACCCTGTTCGGCGATCCCGAGGTCACCGAATTCATGGACATCGACCCGCTATCCAGCGAGGCCGAGGCCCTGGAGATCGTCAGCTGGGCCCGGGACCTGGCGGCGCGCGGGGATGGGCTGCGCTGGGGCGTGCGGCGGGAGGGTCGGCTGATCGGCACCTGCGGCTTCAACAAGATCGAGCTCGACCGGGGTCGGCGAGGGGAGATCGCCTATGACCTGGAGCGGGCCGCCTGGGGCCGCGGGGTGATGCGCCAGATCCTGCCGCACGTCATGGCCTTCGGGTATGGCGAGCTTGGCCTGCATCGGCTGGAGGCCATGGTGACATTGGGCAATCTGCGCTCAGCCAAGCTGCTCGAGCGACTAGGCTTTCGCCAGGAAGGCGTCCTGAGGGAGCACGGTTACTGGAAGGGGCGGTTCTGGGACCAGATGGTGTTCGGGCGTCTCGCGGATTGACCGCAGCGCGCTGGCGGACCATGTAGCCTCCGGAACCAGACGGCTGGGCGGTCGCGGACCCTTTGGGGTTCGAGGAAAGTCCGGGCTCCACGACGACATGGCGGCGGGTAACGCCCGCCGGGGGTGACCCTAGGGATAGCGCCACAGAGAGCAGACCGCCGGCCCTTCGGGACCGGTAAGGGTGAAAGGGTGCGGTAAGAGCGCACCGCGGACCCAGTAATGGGAACGGCATGGCAAGCCCCGCCAGGAGCAAGACCGAATAGGGACCTCGCGCCGGTTCGCCGGCAGGGCTGTCGTAGGCCTGAGAGGTCCGGGTAGGTCGCGAGAACCGTCCAGCAATGGACGGTCCAGAGGAATGATCGCCCATGCCCGTTCGCGGGCGGGACAGAACCCGGCTTACAGGCCGTCTGGTTTCCTCATTCCAGAAACGCCGCCCCAAATTGGGGAGTGAAGACCAGTCTAACGGGCCGGGGAAGCTTCTCCCCAACTTGTTCGCGAGTCCGGGGCGGCGGCGCCTTGTCCACAGCAGGTGCGGCGTCCCGTCGCTATATTTAATAAGTTCTCTGTATGTTCTGTGAATTGTTTACGCCCGTTAACCATAATTCCCCGCGACATCTTTGTTTCTGCGCGAAATAGTCATTCAGAGTCATTGTCTCCCAATTGGGGTCGTGTTAACCCAATTGTCGTTCCGCGAACCTGCGGGAGCCTGTTCGGGGGGCTCCTGTCCGGCCAGCGGATTGGCTGGAGCCCGCCGCCCGGGGCGGCTCCGAACTGGGGCGCGGCGGGATGTTCGTCTCGACGTTCGAAAAGCAGCTGGACTCCAAGAGGCGCATCGTCGTGCCGCAGGAGTTTCGCGCCCTGGCCTCTGGACCTTTCGACGGAATCTTCTGCTTTCCATGCATCGAGGCGGATTGCATCGAGGGTGGGGGTAAAAGCTTGTTCGACCGTTATGTGGGCCTGATCGAGGAGTTGGAGTTCGGCGACCCGCTGCGCTCGGCGCTCGAAACCTCGGTCCTGGGCGGTCTGGCCAAGATGAGCTTCGATCCGGCCGGCCGCGTCACCCTGCCGGAAACCCTGTGCGACATGTTCGGCCTGGCCGAGGGCGCGATGGTCACGGTGGTCGGCCTGGGCGACCGGTTCCAGATCTGGGAGCGCGAGGCGTTCCAGGCGCATCGCGCCGCCCAGCGCGAGATGGCCCGCGATGGCCTGGCCCAGATGCGCAACGCCCAGCGCGCGGCCCGCGCCGCCGGAGCCGGCGCATGAGCGAGGTCGCGGCCCCGCATGTCTCGGTCCTGCTGGGCGAGGTGATCCAGGCCCTGGAGCCCGGTCCCGGCAAGCACATCATCGACGGCACCTTCGGCGCGGGCGGCTACACCCGCGCCATTCTCGCGACCGGGGCCCAGGTGACAGCGTTCGATCGCGACCCCACCGCTCGCCGGTTCGCCGACGGGCTGGGCGACCGGTTCCGGCTGGTCGAGGCGCGGTTCTCCGAAATGGACGCCGAACTGGGCGAGGCCTCGGTCGACGGGGTGGCCCTGGACCTGGGCGTGTCGTCCATGCAGCTGGACGAGGCCGAGCGCGGCTTTTCCTTCATGCGCGACGGTCCGCTGGACATGCGGATGGGCGCCGATGGCCCCACCGCCGCTGACCTGGTCAACACCGCCGAGCCGGCTGAGCTGGCGCGGATCTTCTGGGTCTATGGCGAGGAGCGCCAGTCGCGCCGGATCGCAGCGGCCATCGCCCGGCGCCGGGCAGAGCAGCCGTTTTCCCGCACCCTGGACTTCGCCGATTTCGTCGAGCGGGTCATGGGCGGGCGTCGCGGGGCCAAGGTGCATCCGGCGACCCGGGTGTTCCAGGGGCTGCGGATCGCCGTCAACGAGGAGCTGTCCGAGCTCGAAGCCGGCCTGGCCGCCGCCGAGCGCGTGCTGAAGCCGGACGGCCGGCTGGCCGTGGTCACCTTCCATTCGCTGGAGGACCGGATCGTGAAGGCGTTCCTGACCCCTCGCGCGGGCCGCACGCCCGCCGGCTCCCGCTACCTGCCGCCGGCCGAGGCCTTCACCCCGCCCAGCTTCAAGCTCTTGTTCAACGGCGCCCAGGCGCCAAGCGACGCCGAGACCCGCGCCAACCCGCGCGCCCGCTCGGCCAAGCTGCGGGCCGCTGTGCGCACAGCCGCGCCGGCCTGGAAGGAGGCCGCATGAGCCTGCTCGAACGCCGCGTCCGGGGATTCCGGCTGGTCGACATCGTCGCCCTGGCCCTGCTGATCGCCCTGATCCTGTCCCTGTACCTGGCCAAGACCTTCGCCGGTAAGGAGCGGGCCGAGATCGCCCAGGTGGAGCGGCAGATCGAGGCCGAGCACGAGCGCATCCGCCTGCTGCAGGCCGAGGTCAGCCATCTGGAGCAGCCGTCGCGGATCGAGCGGTTGTCGAGCCAGTTCCTGGGCATGGCCCCGATCCCGGCCAAGCGCGAGACGACGCCCGAAGGCCTGGCGGATGTGGCGCGTCGGGGGCCGCAGTCATGAGCCTGACCCACCAAGGATTCTCCAATCCCGGCTGGCGCTGGTTGAAGGCCCGGCTCTGGGGCCTGGAGCACGCCTTCGAGCGCGCCAAGGCGCGCGGCAAGGCCGAGGATGACACGCGCATCCGCATCTTCTTCGTGCTGGCCCTGTTCGCCACCGCCTTCCTGACGCTGGCGGTGGGGGCGACGCGCATGGCCCTGTTCCCGGCCAATCGCGGCAGCGGCTATGCGGGCCCGGTCGGCGCGGCGCGGGCGGACCTGGTGGACCGCAACGGCGCCATGCTGGCCGCCGATCTGCTGCACTACGGTCTCTATGTCGATCCGCGCGAGATCTGGGACCTGAAGGAGACGCGTCAGAATCTGCATGCGGCCCTGCCGGACCTGCCGATCCAGCGGCTGGACAAGGCTCTGCGCTCGCCGCGGCGGACCTTCCTGGTGGGCTCGCTGACACCGGATGTCCGCGCCCGCATCCACGACCTGGGCCTGCCCGGCGTGACCTTCGAGCCGGAGAGCAAGCGGGTCTATCCGCTGGGGACCACGGCCGCCCACCTGATCGGCTTTTCCGACACCGGCGGCGAGGGCCTGGCCGGCGCCGAGCGGGCGCTGAACGATCCCATTCGCTACGTCGCGGCCAGCAAGGGCGCGGTGCCTCTGTCCATCGACCTGCGGGTCCAGGCGGCGCTGGAAGACGAACTCGCCAAGGGCGCGGCGACCTATGGCGTCAGGGGGGCGGTGGGGATCGTCACCAATGTCCACACCGGCGAAATCCTCGGCATCGCCAGCTATCCGACCTTCGATCCCAACCAGGCCGGCAAGTCGTCGCCTGACGCCCTGCTGAACCGCGCCGCGGCCTCCGTCTATGAGATGGGCTCGACCTTCAAGACCTTCACCATCGCCATGGGCCTGGACTCTGGGACCACCACCCTGTCCTCGACCTTCGATGCGCGCGCGCCCATGCACATCGGCGACCGGGTCATCCACGACTTCCATGCGACCGACAGCATCCTGTCGGTCCCCGACATCTTCATCCACTCGTCCAATATCGGCACCAGCGAGATCGCGCTGAAGGCCGGTCGGGACAATCTGGTCAAGTATTTCAAGGCCTTCGGGCTGATGCGGCCCGCCCCGATCGAATTGACCGAGAGCGCCCGGCCTATCGTGCCGCGCGATTGGAACACCGACACCATCGCCTCGGCCTCCTTCGGGCACGCCATTTCGGTGTCCCCCGTCATGCTGGCGGCGGGCATGGGATCGGTTCTGAACGGCGGGACCTACGTGCCGCTCACGATCCGCCCGATGAAGCCGGGCGCGCGTCCCAAGGGCGAGCGGGTGATCTCTGAAGAGACCTCTCGGGCCATGCTGGACCTGATGCGGATCAATGTCGTGCGCGGCTCGGGCGGCAAGGCCGACGCCGTGGGTCTGCGGGTCGGCGGCAAGACCGGCTCGGCCGAAAAGGCCATGGGCGGCCGTTATGTGCGCGACAAGCTGGTCTCGTCCTTCGCCGCCGTCTTCCCGACCGATGGCCCCCTGGAGGCCGACCGCTACTTCGTGCTGATCCTCTATGATGAGCCGAACGGCACCAAGGAGACCTTCGGCTTCCGCACCGGGGGCTGGAACGCCGCCCCGACCGCCGGGCGGGTGATTGACCGGATCGCGCCGTTCCTGGGCGTGAAGCGCCGCATCGACACCTTTGATGCCCACGCCAAGACCGAAAACACCGCGCTGTTGGCGCAGGACGAGCACTGATGGGCGTGAAGCTTTCGCAACTGGTGGCGCGCGACCTGGCGCAGGATTGCGAGATCACGGGCGTCACCGCCGACAGCCGCAAGGTGAAGCCGGGCTTCCTGTTCGCCGCCCTGCCGGGCGCGAAGGTCAACGGCCGCGACTTCGCCGGCAAGGCGGTCTCGGCCGGCGCTGCGGCGATCCTGGCCGCCGAGGACATGCCCGGCCTGGGCGTTCCGGTGATCGTGACCCCGGATCCGCGCCGGGCCTACGCCCTGGCCGCCGCCGCCTTCTGGGGCGCGCAGCCGCCGGTGGTGGTCGCTGTCACCGGCACCAACGGCAAGACTTCGGTCGCCGCCTTCTGCCGGCAGATCTTCAACGCCCTGGGCCGCCGGGCCGCGAGCATGGGCACGTTGGGCGTCCTCGCCACCGGCCCGGATGGCTGGCGCGAACAGATGACCCCGCCTGGCCTGACCACGCCGGACGCTGCTGACGTAGCCGAACTGTCGGCGAAGCTGGCGGCGGCGGGGGTGACCCACCTGGCCATGGAGGCCTCGTCCCACGGGATCGACCAGCGCCGCCTGGACGGCCTGACCCTGACGGCCGCGGGCTTCCTGAACCTGACCCAGGATCACCTGGACTATCACGGCACCATGGGCGCCTATCGCGCGGCCAAGCTGCGGCTGTTCGAGACCCTGACGCCGACCGGCGCGACGGCGGTACTGAACGCCGATTCCGACGCCTATGAAGCGTTTGCGGGCGCCGCGGTCACGGCCGGCCAGACGGTGATGAGCGTGGGCGAGGCGGGGCAGGGGCTGACCCTCCTGGCGCGGACCCCGACGCCGGGGGGCCAGGACCTGAAGATCGCCGCAGGGGGACAGACCTACGACGTCCACCTGCCGCTGGTCGGCGCCTATCAGGCCTCCAACGCCCTGGTGGCGGCGGGCCTGTGCATCGCCGCGGGCGAAGAGGCCGGCGCGGTGCTGAAGGCCTTGGAGACCCTCGAGGGCGCGCCGGGCCGGCTGCAGCGGGTCGGGACCTCGGCCAAGGGCGGCGAGGCCTATGTGGACTACGCCCACACCCCGGACGGACTGGAGACGGTGCTGAAGGCCCTGCGCCCGCACGTCACCGGCAAGCTGATCGTGGTGTTCGGCTGCGGCGGCGACCGCGACCGGACCAAGCGGCCGATCATGGGCCGCATCGCGGCCGACCTGGCCGACGTGGCCATCGTCACCGACGACAATCCGCGCACCGAGCTGCCGGCCGCGATCCGCGCCGAGGTGATGACCGGGGCTCGCGGCGCCAAGGAGATCGGCGACCGCCGCACGGCGATCCGGGCGGGCGTGGCGATGCTGGAGGCCGGCGACGTGCTGGTGGTGGCCGGCAAGGGTCACGAGCAATACCAGATCATCGGTGAGGTGACGCACCACTTCGATGACGTGGCGGAGACGGTTGAGGCGCTCGCGGAGGCTGGCCGTGGCTGAGCCCCTGTGGACCGCCGCCGAGATCGCCGCCGCCACCGGCGGGACCGTGCGCGGGGACTTCACCGCGGGCGGTGTCTCCATCGACACCCGCAGCATCGAGCCGGGCGACCTGTTCGTGGCCCTGGCCGGGGTGCGTGACGGCCATGAGTTCGTCGCCCAGGCCCTGGCGGCTGGGGCTTCGGGCGCCCTGATCTCGCAGGCCGTCGACGGACCGGGCGTCCTGGTCGCCGACACCTTCAAGGCGCTGGAGGCCTTGGGCGAGGCGGCCCGGGTTCGCGCGCCCCAGGCGCGGCGTGGCGCGGTGACCGGCTCGGTCGGCAAGACCAGCGTCACCCAGGCGATCCGGGCGGGGCTGGAGCGGGCCGGGCGCTCCCACTCCTCGGTCAAGAGCTACAACAACCATATCGGCGTGCCCCTGACGCTGGCCCGCATGCCCCGGGACACTGAGCGGGCGGTGTTCGAGATCGGCATGAACCACGCCGACGAGATCACCCCCCTGTCGCAGATGGTGCGGCCGCACGCGGTGGCGATCACCACCGTCGGCCCGGTCCATGTGGAGAACTTCCCGGACGGAGAGATCGGCGTGGCGCGGGCCAAGGCCGAGATCTTCACCGGCCTCGAGCCCGGCGGGATCGCCGTACTGAACGCCGACAATCCCTGGTTCGAGTTCCTGAAGGACGAGGCCCACAAGGCCGGCGCCCATGTGCGCAGCTTCGGCCGGGCCGAAGCCTGCGACGCCCAGCTGGTCGACTTCGAGCCCTATCCGGGCGGCGCGCGGGTCAAGGCGCGGCTGCACGGCAAGGCGCTGGACTTCACTCTGCTGCAGTCCGGCTTCCACTGGGGGCCCAACAGCATGGCCGTCCTGCTGATGCTGGAAGCCCTGGACGTGACGCTTGACGACAGCCTCGCCTCTCTGGGCGGCTTCCATCCGCTGGAGGGCCGGGGGGCGGAGCGCGAGATCGCCATCGCCGGCGGCGCCTTCACCCTGGTGGACGAAAGCTACAACGCCAATCCGGTCTCCATGCAGGCGGCCATCGCCACCCTGGGCGCGCGGGCGACCAAGGGCCGGCGGATCGTGGCCCTGACCGACATGCTGGAACTGGGCGCGGACAGCCCGCGCTATCACGCCGAACTGGCCGAGCCGCTGGCGGCCGCGGCGATCGACCGCGTCTACTGCGCCGGTCCGTACATGAAATCGCTCTGGGACGCGCTTCCGTCGACTCGGCGAGGCGGGTACGCCGATACAGCGGCGGAGCTGGCGCCGCAGGTGGCACGGGACGTAGAGCCCGGCGACCTGGTGATGGTCAAAGGGTCTAACGGCTCGAAGGCGGGCGCGGTCACGGCGGCGCTCAAGGCCCTCGACGTGCGTTCGGCGGGGGCGAGCGCATGATCCCGGTTCGCGGCTTTGAAGGAAAGACGGTGGCGGTGTTCGGCCTGGCCCGCACCGGCCTGGCCGCGGCCCGCGCCCTGCTGGCCCGCGGCGCCCAGGTCGCCCTGTGGGA